>JBKJWA010000318.1:0-5341 GCA_046716705.1 Gaiellaceae bacterium | reverse complement strand
GAGCGAGCCCGTCTCTTCCTTGTACGCGATCGCGGCGGGGACGTCGATGCCCTCTGCGTTGTGGACGCCGCCCGACGAGTCGGACATCGCGATCACCTTGGCGCCGTGCTGATGGACGAAGAGCGCGAAGTAGCTGCCGACGTTGCCGAATCCCTGCACGGCCACGCTCATCCCGGCGAGGCTCTTGCCGAGCCGGTCAAGCGCCTCGAGCAGGGCGAACAGCCCTCCGCGGGCGGTCGCCTCGAGACGGCCGAGGGACCCGCCGATGGCGAGTGGCTTGCCGGTGACGACGCCGAGCACCGAATGACCCTTGTTCATGGAGTACGTGTCGAAGATCCACGCCATCTCCCTCGGCCCGGTGCCCACGTCCGGCGCGGGGATGTCCTTCTCGGGGCCGATCTCCATGATGATCTCCGAGGTGAAGCGGCGGGTCATCCTCTGGAGCTCACCCTCCGACATGTGCTTCGGATCGCAGACGACGCCTCCCTTCGCACCGCCGAACGGAATGCCCATGAGGGCGCACTTCCACGTCATCCACATGGCGAGCGACTTCACCTCGTCCAGGGTGACGTCCGGGTGGTAGCGGATCCCGCCCTTCGACGGGCCGCGCGCGATGTTGTGGGTTACGCGGTAGCCCTGGAAGGTCGTGATCATGCCGTCGTCCATCCGCGTGGGGATGGACACGGAGACGGCCTTCTTGCACTGCGACAGCACGCTGATGAGGTTCGGATCGATGTCGAAGGTCTCCCCCACGAGACGGAGCTGCTGTTGCGCAAGCTCGAAGGGGTTCTCATGAAGATGGGTTGCTGGGGCGTCTAGCGTGGACACGGGCGCTCCTTGATCGGGTTCAGACTGGCATAGGCTATTCCACCGCAAAGGGGACGGTGCGCGTTGCGGGCGCACCGCCCGCCTCGGGCCACGCGACGAGGCGGAGGCGGTGCCTCCCCGAGGCGAGCCGGTTGCCGTCGGGGCCACGGCCGGTGAGGCCGAACGCGTACTGGCCGGGCAGCACGTCGCGCAGGCGGGCGAGCAGCCCCACGACCGCGCCCTCGTCGTCCGCAAGCAGCACATCGAGCCTGCGTACCGGCTGGAGCACGTCGCGCCCTCGAACGCGCTCGATCGTGCCCAGGCGGACGGAGAGGACGGCCGGCGTCAAATCCGACGGCTCGAACCTGCGCTCGGAGAGCTCGACCTCGCCGATGAGGTCTTCAGGTGGTGGTGCGAGGAGCACCGACCACGGCACCATGAGCGGCTGGCTCCCGCGGGGACTGATGCGGATCCGCCCGCTCACCGCGTCAGCCCTCGCGAGCTCGGCAACTCTCGCCGTCACGCGTATCTGCGCCTCGCGCCCCGGCAAGATCCGCAGGCGCTTCGGCTGGAGCCGGAGCACGATGCCCAGCCCTCGCGTCCTCGCGAGGGTGTCCACCCTCAGCGCACGGTTCGAGACGTTTCGCAGCGTCAGCGTGTGTTGACCCCGCCAGCCGTCACCCGCTCCCCGGCCGAACGAGATGGACGCGCGGTCGGCGACGAGCTCCGTCACGGAGGCGCGGCCGCCGTCCACCACGCCCGTGCCCTGGGCCTCGAGCGACGCGCCACGGAGCGGGCGGGCCGTCGCGACGAGCGCGCTTCGCAGGCCGGCAGCGTCGAGCGCGGGACGCGAGTGCGCGAGCCGCGCCGCTACTCCTGCGACGACCGCCGCCGCGACGCTCGTGCCGCTCACCGTCACGAAGTGCGAAAAGCCGCTGTCGTCGGCTCCCGGGCTCGCCGTCTGCACCGCAACCCCGGAAGCCACGACATCGGGCTTGACGTGGCCGCCGAAAGCCTGCCCCCAGGACGAGAACGCTGCCGGAACACCGAGGCGGGCTACCCCGTCGTCCGTGGCGGGCCCGAAGGAGAGCGACGTCGCGGTGCCCTCGACCGCATAGCGGCGAACGCGTGCTGGCAGACCAGCAGGGGCAGACAGCACGGGCGCCGTGAGCGTGGGGTCCAGCCCCAGCGATCCGGCGGGCAGGTCGTCCCCGGCGAGCACGACGACGGCGGCGCCCGCCTTCGCTGCCCGCACGGCTTCCTGCCGCGGCGTTGCCCCCGCGACCAGCAGGGCCGCGCGACCGGCCACCCGGCTCTTGCCCTCGGGGGTGAAGAGCCCACGTGAGTTGCGCACGACGACGACGTCGAAGGTCGCGCCATCGTCCGGCGCCGAAGACGTGAGCAGCTCGAGCGGCCGGTGGAGCAGCACCCGGAGGCCTGCCCGGAAGGACACGGAGACGCGAGAGACGGTCGGCCTGAGATCGGCTGCGCCCGCCGTGAGCGCATCGGGCGCTCCCCCCGGCCCGCCGATCGATCCGAACCCCGGGCCGCCCGGCCCGTCGTTCCCCGCCGGGACGACGACGAGCGAGTCGAGCGCGACGGCACCGGAGACGGCGCGGGACAGCGCGTTGTCCGGAAACGCCGAGAACGGCTCCGACAACGGGATCAGCGTGATGCGCGCCGCATCGTGCGCGTCGCCGTTCCGGTTGGGGTCGACCGCGCGCTCGAGGCCGGCGATGATCTGGTCGGTCCGGCCGTGGATCGACCATCTCCCCGCGGCGTCGCGTTGCCAGCCGGCCACGCGAATCGGCAGCACGCTGGCGTCCGGCGCCACTCCGCGCGGGCCGCCGGGTCGGCCGAGGCCGGCGACGATGCCGGCTGTCGCGGTGCCGTGCGTCTCCAGCCGGTCTCCTCCGGGACGCTGGTCGTAGCGCGCAGCCGCTCCCCCGTCGAGGACGTCGAAGCCCGAGCTCACTCGGCCATGCAGGTACGGCGTGGCAGGATCCACCGCCGTGTCGAGCAGCGCGACGGTGATGCCTGTTCCTCGGTAGGCGGCGGGCGCGGCGGGCAACGGTGCGGCGACATCGGACGTCTGGGCCATCGCCGCCGGGAATGCTGCACGCACGGGGTAGACCCCGGCCACGCGGGGCGAGCGCTCGAGGAGCACGACGGCGCTCGGATCGGCCACCGCGGAAAAGCCGTTGAGGACGCGTGTGAACTGCAGATCAGGCCTCGCGTCGATGCCCTGCGCGGCGAGCTCGGCGAGGAACTGCTCCTGGCTCGCGAGCGCCGTGGCCGTCCACCGGCGCTGGGCCGCGTTCGTGGCCAGTCCCCCTGCCTGCCGCACCCGGTCGGCAAGCGACGGCGCCTTCAGGAGGACGATGACGCGCTGGCCGAGCGCGACCTGCGGCCGGGGCGTGCCGACGAGCCCTCGCCAGGCGGCAGCCCCGGGCCTCGCGAGAGCGGCCGCACGCGGTTCATCGTCGTCCGTGGCATAGAGAACGAGCGCCAGCGCCGCGGCAATGCTGCCGAGCACGAACGCGGCGGCGGAGAGGCTACGCCACGGAGGCATACGCGTCGAGATCGAGGTAGTCGGGCGGCTGCAGCGGCTTCACCCAGCGGGCGGCGGAGGCGATCATCGCGGCATTGTCCGTGCAGAGCGCGAGCGGGGCCGCTACGGCATCGGGCAACGAGTTCCGGAGCTCTTCGTTCGCGGCGACACCGCCGACGATGGCGATCTGCTCGACGCCGGCCTTCTCGCTCGCCTGCCGTAACCGGCCGGCAAGCGCGTTGACGATCGCACGCTGGTACGAGGCAGCGAGGTCGGCGCGGCGTTCCTCGAGCTCGCCGGGCCCCAGCTCCTTCACCGCGTAGAGGAGAGCCGTCTTCACACCGGAGAACGAGAAGTCGAGGCCGTCGACGCGCGCGACCGGGAACGAGAACGCCTCCGGATCGCCGCCTCGGGCGAGCCGTTCCAGCTCAGCGCCCCCGGGGTAGCCGAGCCCGAGCAGGCGTGCGCCCTTGTCGAACGCCTCGCCGGCGGCGTCGTCGAGCGTGCCTCCGAGCACCGCAAAGCCGTCGTGGGCCGTCACCTCGAGCACCATCGTGTGGCCACCGGTGGCGAGGAGGCAGACGAACGGTGGCTCGACCGGGTCAGGACGAAGGAAGAGCGACGCGACATGCCCGTGCAGGTGGTCGACCGGCGCGAGCGGCAGCGACAGCCCCCATGCGAACGCCTTGGCCGCCGACAGCCCGACGAGGAGCGCCCCCACGAGCCCCGGGCCGCGTGTGACAGCAACGAGCTCGACGTCGTCGAGGGCTGCGTTCGCCTCGCGGAGCGCTTCCTCGATGACGGGCGTTACGAGCTCGAGGTGGCGTCGCGCCGCCACCTCCGGCACGACGCCGCCGAACGGCGCGTGCAGCTCCGCCTGGGAGGCGACGACGTTGGCGAGCACGTCGCCGTCGCGGGTGACGAGCGCGGCAGCCGTCTCGTCGCAGGAGGTCTCGAGCCCGAGGATCACGCGGCCTCACCGCCCACGGCGTCGCGCCACATGATCACGGCGTCCTCGCGGTTGTCCGTGTAGTAGCCGCGCCGGACGCCCTGGCGGCGGAAGCCCATCGCCTCGTAGAGCTGCAGCGCGGCCTCGTTCGATGCACGAACCTCCAGCGTGAACCCGCGGCGGCCCGCGCCGTCGGTGCGGCCGAACACGTCGTCCAGCAGCGCCCTCGCGATGCCGCGCCGCCTGTGGCTCTCGGCGACGACGAGGTTCATCACGTGCCAGGCGTCGACATATCGCGACACGATGACGTAGCCGACGAGGCTGCGCTCGCCGGTTTCCCAGGCGCCCAGGCATACGGACGTCGGCTTAGCGATCTCGCCGGCGAACATCGCGGGCGACCACGGGGCGGGCATCGACTCCTGCTCGATCTCGCCCACCGCGTCGAGGTCGGCAGTGCCGAGAGGGCGGATCTCGATCACGCAGGCACCTTCGCGTCGGGCTCTCTCACGTAGACGGGCCAGACCGAGTCGGCGGGGCCGTACTCCGCTGCGATCGACACGTGCAGCCGCGCATGGGGAACGTGGAGCGGGCTGTCGTCCGGCGGAACGACGGCGCCGCGGTTCTCGAGCGCCGGCCGGTACCGCAGCGCACCGTCCCCGACGCACGTCACGCCCCCGACATCGAGTTCCGCCGCCGGTAGCGCACGAGCCTCACCGCCGACCTCCGTGAAGACCTCGCGGCGTCCGGCGTCGATCACCGGCAACACGCCGGTAGCGCCCTCGGCCAGCGCGTCGAGCGTCGAGACACCCGCGACAGGCACGCCGCGCGCCAGTGCGAAGCCGCGTGCGAGCGCGAGCCCGAGCCTCGTGCCCGTGAAGCTTCCGGGGCCGGTGCCGACGACGCGCGCGTCGACGTCTTCAGTGGAGACGCCGATCTCCGCCAGCACCTCGTGGGCGACGGCGAGCACCCGGTACGAGCGCGTCGAGCGCTCGGCGAGCGTCTTGTCTCCGGACACGAGCGCAACCGTCGCGACA
>JBKJWA010000317.1:0-19323 GCA_046716705.1 Gaiellaceae bacterium | reverse complement strand
TGCCGCCGCCGACTTCGCGCCGTCGAGCGGGATCGCGCAGGTCGGCTTGCGACCCTTGCATGCGCCGTCCCAACGCACGAACGTCCACTTGTTGTTCTTCGGCGCGGCCTCGATCGTCACGGTGGCGCCGGCCGGGAACGACCGCGAGCACGTGAGTCCGCAATCGATGCCGGCGGGCTTGCTCGTGACGGTGCCCTGGCCGACCTTCGTCACCGCCACCGGGAACACCGTCCCGGCCTCCACGAAGGAGGCGACGACGGAGGCCGCGGCTCGAACGAGCACCTCACACGTCGCGACGACGCCGCGGCACGAGCCGGACCAGCCGGCGAAGACCCATCCGGCTTCGGGAATCGCCTGCAGGGTTGTTCGCGTTCCGATCGGGAGCAGGACGCCGCACGCCTCGCCGCACGTGATCCCTGGGGGGCTGCCGACGATCGATCCCTTGCCGGTCCTGCTCACCGCGAGCGGAACGCGCGTCAGGGGGGCGCCGCCGATCGAGGCCGTGACCGCCTTGGCGCTGGTCATGGGGACGACGCAGGCGTCGGAGCCCGTGCACGCTCCTCCCCACGCCACCGGCCCGGAGGGCGTCAGCGTCACCTCGACGCCCGCGCCGAACGACGCCACGCACGCCTCGCCGCAAACGACTCCCGGCACGTCGCTCGTCACGGTCCCGCCGGCCGTCGCCACCGACATCGCGTACACGGTGTCCGGCGGAGCGAACGTCGCCGTGACCGTCTTCGGGCTGTTCATGACGATCGAGCACGGCCCGGTGCCCGTGCAGCCGCCGGACCAGCCTCCAAACGACCAGCCTGGCGTCGGCTTCGCCTCGAGCGTGATCGTGCTGTCCGTGGAGAAGGACGCCGAGCACGTCTGGCCCGCCACACCACAGGCGATACCGACGGGCTGGCTCGTCACGGAACCGCTGCCGCTCACGGTGACCCCGAGGGAAAACATCGTCGGGCGAAGGCGGTCGAAGAACGCCGTGACGTTGGCCGTACTTCCAGGCGTCAACTCGATCGGGCAGCAGCCCTCGAACCCCTCGAACTCCGAGCCCGGATCGGGTGTCGCCGTGAGCGTCACCGGCTCGTAGTTCTCCGGATCGTCGTTCGAGACGAAGCTGTACGAGCACTCGCGCCCGCAATCGATGCCCGAGGGCGACGAAACGACGGTCCCGGTCCCGCCTCCCGTCTTTTCGACGTTGACTGTGGCGTGGAGCGCCCTGTCGGGAACGGCCGCCGCCGACGCCGCCAGCAGGAGCAACCCGAGGACCGCGGTAGCAGTGGCGAGCAGCCGGCTCAAAGCTGGAACTCTCCGCGCGCGACGACGACCGCGCCGCCGCCCACCTCGACGCGCTCGATCTCGTCGGGAGTCCCCCACGCGGTCGCGTAGAGGGTCGATGGGCGGTTGAGCTCGGCGCCCTGGGAGATCTCGACCTCCTCTCCCGAGCCGACGAGGCCGTGGCGAAGCAGGTGCACCGCGAGCGGCCCGGCCGCCGACCCGGTCGCGGGATCCTCCGGGACGCCGTCAGCGGGCGCGAACATCCGCGTCTTCCACGTCCTCCCCGAGCCGGCAAGGCAGTTCGTGCCGACGAGCTCCGGCAGCGAGCCGAGCAATTGGAGATCGGGCTCGACGCCTGCCACGTCATCCTCCGTGGGCAGCACGACGTAGACGTACTTCAGACCGTTGTCGTAGACCTCGACGGGAAGCTCGGAGCGGTCGACACCGAGAGCGGCAAACAAGTCGTCCGGGTGTGCGTACGGCTCCCACGTCGGGACAGGCTGCGTCATACGTCCGAAGACGATGCGCGGCCCTTCGCGCTCGAGCCGCACAGGAATGACGCCAACGCCCGTCTCGAGGCGAACCTCCTCGGCCTGGAGCGGCCCGCCGAGCACGAACGCCGTGCCGAGCACCGGGTGACCGGCGAAGGGAAGCTCGGACTCGGGCGTGAAGATCCGCAAGCGGACGTGCGCCTCGCCGTTCGCGGGATAGACGAAGACCGTCTCCGACAACGCCATCTCGCGGGCGAGGCCTTGCAGGTCGCCCTCGGGGATCCCCCGCGCGTCTGTGAACACTGCGAGCTGGTTGCCTGCAAGCGCCCGGTCCGTGAAGACATCACAGACAACGTACCGAAAGACCCCCATGGCCATGACTTTACCGGCGCTGTCCCGTATCGGCGCGTCTATGCGCCGTCCGCGGACGGCTTGCGGCTGACGGCGATGCCGCCGCACAGCGCGCGCCCTTCGAGCCGCAGCAGGGGCGCATCCGGATCGTCGGGATCCGTGCCGGAGACGTCATAGCCGCCCGCGATGGCTCGGATGTCCGGCTCGATTCGCCATTCGGGAGGAACGATGAGCTGAATGCCACCGAAGAGCGCCGTCAGAGACAGGCGGGCGTCTGGTGCCAGCGTCGCCTTCCGCAGATCGGCGTCGACGCCGCCGTACCAGGCGACCATCGAGCCGCCGCGGAACTCCTTCGCCTCGCTCCGCAGCTTTGCTCCGTCGAACACCGCCATGAGCGTCACCTCGTCACTCTCGGTGCCGCCGCGCGAGCGGATCGCACGCTTGACGACGGCCGCGGCGGCCATGAAACCGCCGAACAGACCGAAAACGAGAATGCCGAGCTTGCCGACGACTCTCACGCGGGCAGGCTAGCGGCCCGACAAGCTACGGCGTCGGCTCTTCCCAGCTCGGGATCGCGGAGATGGCGACCGATGCCACCTTCGAGTACGGGATGGAGTCGATCCCGTTCGAGAGCTTGAAGACCTGGCGCGTGCCCGGGGGCAATGCGTTGTACGCCGAGCCGGTGACACCTCCGACGACGTTCCTGGCCGCGTCGAACAGCACGGCCGAGAACTCGGTGCTCTTCAGCATGAGCTTTGGGTGGTTGTGCACGACTTCACCCTGCACCCACCGCGCCCACGAGGGCTCGAACTGTCCGAGGACGACGGCGATGTTGTCGAGCCCCGGCCGCGGCAGCTTGTGGGTCTTCTGCCGGGCCCCGACGGGGATGACGAACTCGAGCTTCGCGATCGGCGCTGCTCCCGGGACCGCGAGCTGGCCGGCGTAGTTGTACGTCTCTCCCGCGCCGATCGCCGCGACCCACTGCGTGGCCGTGCCGATGGGCTTGCTGTCGGCGAGCACGGCCGTAGCTGACGGTCGAGCCGGCGTACACGCGCGGGCGAACCGGCCAGCCCGCTCTTCGTGACGACGCTCGTCGGCGGGATGAGGCTGCCGACGACGGTGATCTTGCGCGTGCCCGTCGAGCCGCCACACTTGGCGCTCAGCAGGCCGGGCCGGGAACCGTGAGCGGCGCCAGCGTCCACTTCCATGTGACGCGGCCCGTTCTTCCCTCGCGGGGCGAAGAGCCACGTTCTGTGTCTCGCCGTCCGGGTAGCAGACGTTGAGCGTGCAGGAAGCCACCTTCGTCGCGACCGACACGGTGTACGGCTTGCCTTGGTAGGCGCGCGCCTGCGGCTCTCCGAAGGACGAACTGCATGTCCTCCGGATCGGGCCGCTCATCGGTCGCGGCATCAGCTCGATCTCGGGAAGAACGTCTACAGAACGCCGATCCGGCCTGCGAGCTCGAACGAGATCGCGTGCTCGGCGCCACCCGTGGCGACGACGACGGGCTCCGGCGACGGCGCCCTCCGCACGACCTCGACAACCGCGCCCGGAAGGAGCCCGAGCCCGCGCAGGTAGCGCAGGACTGCGGTGTCGTGTGGGACCCTGCGGACGGTCGAGCGCTCACCCTCGCCGAGCGCGTGCAGCGGACGCAGCCTGTCCTCTCCCACGTTGAGGTCCGCATCGGGAATCGGGTCGCCGTGCGGGTCGTGCGTGGGGAAGCCGAGCGTCTCGTCGATCCGTGCCTCGAGCTCCTCGGACAGCGCGTGCTCGAGCCGGTCCGCCTCGGCGTGCACCTCGTCGATCGGTATGCCTAGCGTCTCCGCCAGGTACTGCTCGAGCAGGCGGTGGTGCCTGATGACCTCCACGGCCGCCTTCCGCCCTGCCAGCGTCAGCGTGACGCCGTGATACGGCTCGTGGACCACGAGCTTCAGCGTCGCGAGCTTCTTCAGCATCGACGTCACCGATGGCGGCGAGACGCCGAGCGACTCCGCGAGCGCCGAGGTCGTGGCTCGGCCGTGCTCGGACTCGAGCCGGTGGATCTCCTTGAGGTAGTCCTCGGCGGTCTGAGAGAGAGGCGCTGGAGACATGCTCTATCTAATATAGAGTTTAGGCATGTCTAAACGTCTGAGCAGGCGGAAGCTGCTCGCAGGCGCCGCGATTCCGGTGGCCGCCGTGCCGCTCGCGAAGCTCGCGGGCGCAGGGGAGAGCGATGCCGGCGCCTCGACGTCGAGCCACATCGGCCACCAGCACGCACGCGTGGGCCACGCGTCGATGGTCGGCCAGAGCGTCCCCGCCCCGGGCGGGCCGAACGACCTCGACGCTCTGCTCATCCCGCCGCCGCCGCTCGCGCACCAGCCCGGACGCATCCGCGAGTACCAGCTCGTCGCCCTAGACCGCGAGATCGAGGTGGCGCAGGGCGTGACGTACGCGGCCTGGACCTACAACGGCACCGTCCCCGGCCCGGTTCTTCGGGCAACCGAGGGCGACATCTTCCGCGTCGAGTTCTCGAACCAGGGCTCGCACCCGCACACGATCCACTTCCACGGGGTCCACCCCGCGAACATGGACGGTGTGTTCGAGGTCGTCCCGCCGGGCCGGTCGTTCACGTACGAGTTCGAGGCGCATCCCTACGGCATGCACCTGTACCACTGCCACGCGACGCCGCTGAAGAAGCACATCGAGAAAGGCCTCTACGGCGCGCTCATCATCGACCCGCCCGAGCCGCGAGCGCCGGCGAAGGAGCTCGTGATGGTGATGAACGGCTTCGACACGGACTTCGACGGTGAGAACAACTTCTACACCGTCAACGGGCTCGCGTTCTACTACGCGAAGTACCCGATCCGCGTGAAGCGCGGGGAGCTCGTGCGCATCTACCTCGCGAACCTCACGGAGTTCGACCTCATCAACTCCCTACACATCCACGCGAACTTCTTCCGCTACTACCCCACGGGCTCGACCGACCAGTTCGAATACACGGACACGGTCATGCTCTGCCAGGGCCAGCGCGGGATCCTCGAGCTCGAGTTCCCGAACCCGGGCCGGTTCATGTTCCACGCCCACCAGTCGGAGTTCGCCGAGCTCGGCTGGATGGGGTTCTTCCAGGTCGAGGAGTAATGGAAGCCGGCGCCGCCACGGGGAGGGGTCGCGGCTGGCAGCTGTGGGCCCTGTTGCCGATCCTCCTGCTCGTGGGCGCGGTGTCGCTCTTTGCAACCGCCGGTGGCTCGATCACCGACCTCGTCGGCACCAACCCGCCGCCGGCGGACGAGATCGACATCCGCCGAGTCTCGTTCGAGCCGGGCCGGATCGAGATCAAGGTGACGAACCCGCAGCGCGACGCGATCACGATCGGCACCGTCACGGTCGCGGACGCGATCGTGCCGTACACGGTCGACGGATCGAGGACACTCGAGCGGCTGCGCTCGGCGACGATCGTCGTCCCCTACGACTGGGTCGAGGACGAGCCCATCTCCGTCGGCGTGACTAGCTCGAGCGGTGTCCAAGTCACGGAGGAGATCGCCGCGGCGGTCAGGACTCCCGAAGCGGACTCGCAGAGCGTATTCGGGTACGCGCTCATCGGCTTTCTCGTCGGCGTCGTCCCGGTCGCGCTCGGGCTCATGTGGCTCCCGGCGCTGCGCGGCGCCGATCCCCGCTGGCTGGCCGCCTTCATGGCGCTGACCGCCGGCCTCTTGACGTTTCTCGCCTTCGAGGCGCTGTCCGAGGCGCTCGAGCTGCAGGCCGTTCTCCCCGGGCAGCTGGGCGGCACGGGTCTCGTGCTGCTCGGCGTCGCGGGCAGTTATCTCGCGCTGACGTTCGTCTCCGAGCGGCTGGGGCGAGGGTCGGGAGGCAAGGGCGTGCTCGGCGGCATCGCGCTCGCCACGCTCGTAGCCATCGGCATCGGCATCCACAACCTCGGCGAGGGGCTCGCCATCGGCTCCTCGTTCGCGCTCGGGGAGCTCGCGCTCGGCAGCTTCCTCATCGTCGGCTTCATGGTCCACAACATCACCGAGGGCCTCGGCATCGCGGCGCCGATCGCCGAGGGATCGCGGGTCTCGCTCGCGCGCCTCGCCGCACTCGCGCTCATCGCCGGCGCGCCCGCCATCGCCGGCGCGTGGATCGGCGGCTTCCTCACGAGCGACGTGCTCGGCGTGCTCTTCTTCGCAATCGCCGCCGGCGCGGCGCTCCAGGTCGTGATCGAGGTCGGTCGCTACGTCGCGCGGAAGGCGCCCGGCGGCCTTCGCTCGGGCTGGGTCGGCGGCGGCTTCCTGGCCGGCATCGCGGTCATGTATCTCACCGGCCTGCTCATCTAGGCTGGCGCCATGCAGCTGTACCTCGTTCGCCACGCGAAGGCCGAGCAGGGCGAGCCGGACGAGCTCCGGCGGCTGACGCCCGACGGGGTCCGGGCAGCCCGTGAGCTCGGGACACGCCTCGCGCGCGACGGAGTGGCGCCGGATGCGGTGCTCACGAGCCCGCTGCTACGAGCCCGGGAGACGGCCGACGAGATCGCCCGCGCAACCGGTGCCGAGGTCGAGCCTGTCGACGTGCTGGCGCCCGGGGCGACGGCGGAGGACGTGACGCGCGCCGTGAGCGGCCGCGGCGAGACGGTCGTCGTTGTCGGCCACCAGCCGGATTGCGGGCAGATCGCCGCAGCGCTGACAGGCGGAGAAGAGCCACCGTTCCCGACGGCAGGCCTCGCAGTCATCGAGCTTTGACGGCACTCGCCGTCACAGTCGACGGGTTGCGAAAGTCGTACAACGACCTCGAGGCCGTTCGCGGCGTCAGCTTCGACATCGCAGAGGGCGAGGTCTTCGGGCTGCTCGGCCCGAACGGGGCCGGGAAGACGACGACCGTCGAAATCCTCGAGGGGTACCGCCGTCGTGACGCGGGCGCGGTGAGCGTGCTCGGCGCCGACCCCGAGCAGGCCGGCGCGAAGTGGCGCGAGCGCATCGGCATCGTGCTCCAGTCGTCGGCGATGTACGTCAATCTCAGCGTGCGCGAGCACGTGGAGCTCTTCGCCGGCTACTACGCCGCGCCGCGTGACCCGGACGACGTCATCGACCTCGTCGGCCTCGCGGAGAAACGGCACGACCGGGTGAAGACGCTGTCTGGCGGTCAGCAGCGCCGGCTCGATCTCGCGCTCGGGCTCGTCGGCGACCCTGAGATCCTCTTCCTCGACGAGCCAACGACCGGGTTCGACCCGGCGGCGCGGCGGGCGGCGTGGGAGATGATCCGCTCGCTCCGCGAGCTAGGGAAGACGGTCCTCCTCACCACCCACTATCTCGACGAGGCCGAGCAGCTGGCCGACCGCGTCGCCGTCATGCGCAAGGGCGAGATCGTGGCGCTCGGCACGCCGCGCGAGCTCACAAGCCGCGCGACGGGAGTCGAGATCCGCTACCGGCGCAACGGCCGCGAGGTGGTCGTCGAGACGAACGCGCCGACGAAGACGCTGCACGAGATCACTGGCGAGGCCCTCGCCCAGGGCGTCGAGCTGGAGGAGCTGCACGTGCGGAAGCCCTCGCTCGAGGACATCTACCTCGAGCTGACCGGAGGTGACGAGTGAGCGTCCTGCTGCATCAGTTCCGGTCCGAGCAGAAGCTCTATTGGCGGAGCCGTGAGCTCGCCTTCTTCACGTTCATCTTCCCGGTGATCATCTTCGTTCTCCTGGGCTCGGTCTACGGCGACGACCCCATCGAGGAGGAAGGTGGCGTCACCGGCTCCGAGTACCTGCTCGCCGGCCTCCTGGGCTACGGCGTTGCGGCCACGGCGTTCGCGGGACTGGCGATCCTTGTCATCATCCGCCGCGAGTCGGGTGTCCTCAAGAGGCTGCGAGGCACTCCTCTGCCCGCCTGGGCGTGGGTCGTCGGAACGCTCGGGTCGACGGTCGTCGTGTACTTCATCGAGGCCGTGGCGCTCATCGCGCTCGGCAAGGCGATGTTCGATGTGCCGTTTCCCGGGCAACCCGTGTCGGTCGTTCTCGGGCTGCTGCTAGGTGCGCTCGCGTTCGCGGCGCTCGGCGTAGCCCTGACGACGCTCATCCGCTCGGCGGAGGGCGCCTCGGCGGTAATCAGCGCCATCTACCTGCCGATGGCCTTCCTGGCCGGCTCATTCTGGACGACGGAGGCGTACCCGCCCGTGCTGGAGGCGATCGCCAACGTGCTTCCTCTGACGTACTTCATCGATCTCATGCAAGGCATCGTCATTCAGAACGAGCAGATCTGGGAGAACGGTACGGAGGTCGCCGTCGTCGCCGCGTGGGGCGTCGTCGGCGTGGTCGTGACGGTGCTGCGGTTCCGCTGGGAGCCGCGGGAGGGCTAACCGGTGTCAGACACCGGTTCTTGTCAAGGGTAAGTCGTGACAGCTCTGTGCCAGTTGATCCACAGCCGCGAATCTCCGTCAGTGCAGGGGTTTTCTCGCCCGTCGCCCATGCCGCAGCGGCCGACGAGGACGTGGACGATGCCGACGGGGCGCCGGCCGTGACGCATGCGGTGTCTGACACCTCAGCGGCGCAGCGAGGCGCCCGCAGCTCGCAGGGCGAACCGCGCCGTCGCCTTCGGCAGCTTCTGCGCCTCGGCGAGCGTCGTATCGAGGGCCGTCACGAACCAGTCGACATCCTCCTCGGAGAGCACGAGCGGCGGCAGGCCCTTGATGACGTTCAGCCCGTGTCCAGCCACCTGGCTGAGGACTCGGTGGTCGGTGAAAAGCGGCACGACGACGAGCTGTGAGAAGAGCGCGGGCTGCATCCGCTCGAGCAGCCGGTACGTCGTCCTGCCCCGCTCCGCCGGCTCCCCCAGCTCGATCGCCCACATGAGCCCGAGCCCGCGGACGTCCTTGACGACGTCGTAGCGGTCGACGAGCGGTCGTGTGCGCTCGAGGAGCAGCTCGCCCGTGCGCGCAGATCGCTCGACCAGCCTTTGAGAGTCGATCTCGTGAAGCGTCGCCAGGCCGGCCACCATCGCGAGGTCGTTCGGCTGGAACGTCGAGCCGTGGCTCATCGAATGCTCGAGCGAGTCGAATACTGCATCGAACACCGTGGCCCGGAAGAGCGTGGCCCCGACCGGCACGTAGCCGCCTGACAGCGACTTCGCCAGCGCGAGGACATCGGGCTCGAGCCCCCAGTGCTCGAGGGCGAACAGCTTCCCGGTACGCCCGAAACCCGTCTGTACCTCGTCGAGACAGAAAAGCGTCCCGTAGCGCCTGCACAGCTCCTGCGCGGCCGCCAGGTACCCGGGCGTCGGCAGGAAGACACCGTGGCCGAGGACCGGCTCCACGACGAAAAGCGCCACGTCCTCGGTGCGTAGCTCGGCATCGAGCGCATCGAGATCGTCGAACGGCACGCGGGAGAAGCCGGGCACGAGCGGCTGGAAGCGCTCGGAGAAGGCGGGGTCGCCTGACGCGGAGAGCGCGCCGAGCGTCAGCCCGTGGAAGCCTCGCTCGACGGAGACGACACGCGACCGACCCGTCGCAGCCCGGCCGATCTTGATCGCCGCCTCGACCGCCTCCGTGCCCGAGCTCGAGAAGAGCACCCGGCCGAGACTCGACGGCACCCGCTTCAGCAGCTCGTCGGCGAGGATCGCGCCTAGCGGGTTGACCCCGAGCGCGAGCTTGCCCGGCGTGTCGAGGTCGAGCGCCTCGTGGAGCGCCGCCTTCACGCGCGCATTGTTTCGCCCGACGTTGAACATGCCGAACCCGCCCAGCCAGTCGAGGTAGCAGTTGCCGTCGGCGTCGTACAGGTGGGCGCCCTCGGCGCGTGCCCAGCGGCGATCGAAGCCGATCGCGCGCAGCATTCGCACGAACTGTGGATTGACCGTCCGCGCGTGGAGCTCGAGCTCGTCGCACGAGGGGCGTTCGAGCAGCTCGCGAACGCTGAACCCGCTCACGCCCTGAGCGTACTCCTCCGCTACCGTCCTGCGGACGGTGATGGTGCGGCTACTCGCGATCGTCCTCGCACCGCTCGCTCTGCATGGCCCTGCAGCGGAGCCGGGCTTTGCGGGCTTCGCCATGAAGCTGCCTGCGCCGATGCGCGAGCAGCTTCGCGACGGTTTCTGGCGCCCGGGGTGCCCGGTCCCGCTGTCGGGCCTACGCCTGCTCACGGTCAGGCACTACGGCTGGGACGGGAAGGTGACGACCGGTCAGCTCGTCGTCAACAAGGCTGTCGCCCGCCCGCTGGTCGGCGTCTTCCGCCGCGTCTACGAGTTGAAGTTCCCGATCCGCCACATGCGCTTCGCCGACGTCTACGGACCAGGTCCCGCGCCGCGCGACACCAGTGGCTCATTCCATTGCCGTCCGCCAGCGCCGTCGCCCTGTCCGGGATCGAAGCCCGGGAGCAGCTGGTCGATGCATGCGTACGGCCTGGCCGTCGATCTCAATCCGCGAGAGAACCCGTACGTCGGGTGTGGCATCAGCTATCACGCCGACGCGAAGCGGTACATCGACCGCACGCCGCTACTCAAGGGGATGATCACGCCCGGCGTCGTACGTGCGTTCAAGGCGATCGGCTGGGGCTGGGGCGGCGACTGGACCGGCGTCAAGGACTGGATGCACTTCTCGTCCACGGGCGGCTGATGCCTGTCAGCTGACGGCGTCGCGGAGGACGTCGCGGGGGATGTGCCCCCTCGCGTACGCCGACGTGCCGGCCTCGAGCAGCTCCTTCGCTCCCGTGTGGAGCGCGCCGTACGCAGCGCCCGCCAGCAGGCTGCCTGTGGAGACCCGGCGCACGCCGGCTGCGGCGAGCTCGGCAATGGGCGGCGCGCTCGCGAGCGCGAGCACGTTCACCGGTGCGCCGACCGCCTCCACGACTTGCCGGATCTCGCCGATGTCGGTCAGGCCGGGGGCGTAGACGCAGTCCGCGCCCGCATCGCGATAGGCGATCAGCCGGGCGATCGTGTCGTCGAGGTCGTCGACGCCGCGGATGTGGTTCTCCGCGCGCCCCGTGAGCACCATCGGCTCCGGGAGGCCGTGAGCCGCGTCCGCTGCGATGGCGACGCGCTCGGCGGCGAGACCGACGTCGTCGACCGCGCCGGTCGCCGGGTCGTAGTCCTCGATCGAGCAGCCCGCGGCGCCGGCCTCGGCGAGGAGACGGACCGTTTCCGCAACGCCGCCCGGTTCGTCCGGATAGCAGCGCTCGGAGTCGACGTTGAGCGGCAGGTCGGTCGCGGCCGACAGCGCGGCGACGTGCGCGACGAGCTCGTCGCGAGTCACCTGCTGGTCGTCCTTGCCGAGCGTCCACGCGAACCCGGCGCTCGTCGTCGCGAGCGCCTCGAATCCCGCGGCGGCGAGGATCCGCGCCGATCCAGCGTCCCACGGGTTCGGCATGACGAACAGCCGGTCGCGCTCGTGGAGCTCGCGGAAGCGCACGCGTCGTTTGTCCGCGTTCATAACGCGATCCTAGTCACCCGGCGCACACGTTCCCGCTCGGCCTCCCGGGTCGGGCTGCCGCCGGCTTTGAAGCGCCTGAGCACGCGGTCTTCGCCCAGCTCGAGGATCTCCGATGAGCGTCCTTCCGCCAGCACCCGCACGGTCCGTAGTATGGGACCGGTGCAGTCATCGTCCGCGACCACGGCTGCCGCCGAAAGCCTCGACGAGTACCGCGGAGAGCTGACCGGCTACTGCTACCGGATGCTCGGGTCGCCGTTCGACGCGGAGGACGCGGTGCAGGAGACGCTCGTCCGCGCGTGGCGCGGGCTCGACCGCTTCGAAGGCCGGGCCGCCCTGCGCTCGTGGCTCTACCGGATCGCGACGAACGTCTGCCTCGACATGGTCGACGCGCGCAAGCGCCGCGCCCTGCCGATGGACTTCGGGCCGGCGCAGGAGCCGGTCGCGAGCAACCTCAACGTCCTCCCCGAGTCGACCTGGGTGGAGCCGATGCCGGACGACCGCGTCGCGCCCGAGGGAGACCCCGCCGAGGTCGCCGTCTCGCGGGAGACGATTCGCCTTGCGTTCGTCGCGGCCCTACAGCATCTGCCACCGCGGCAGCGCGCGGCCCTCATCCTCTGCGAGGTGCTCCGCTGGCAGGCATCCGAGGTCGCCGAGCTGCTGGAGACGAGCGCCGCCTCGGTCAACAGCGCTCTTCAGCGGGCGCGCGCCACGCTCGACGCCCGCAAGCTCAGCCCCGAGGCCACGCCGGACGTCGCCGGGGCGGACGCCGAGCTGCTCGCCCGCTACGTGGACGCCTTCCAGCGCTACGACGTCGAGGCGCTCACGTCGCTCATCCACGAGGACGCGACACAGTCGATGCCGCCGTACGACATGTGGCTCGCCGGGCGCGACGACATCGTCGCCTGGTGGGTCGGGCCGGGTAGTGCCTGCCGCGGCTCTCGCATGGTCCCGACAGTTGCAGCGAACGGCGCCCCTGCATTCGGGCAGTACAAGCCGACGGAGGCCGCGGACGGCTACGAGCCGTGGGCGCTACAGGTGCTCGACATCGTCGACGGCAGGATCGTCGGCTTCACGTTCTTTCTCGACACGGAGCGGGTCTTCCCGCTCTTCGGGCTGCCCTTGGAGTACTCCGCCTAACCCCATGAGCTCGACGAGCTCGATCAACTCGGTGGACGCGTTCTGAAGACGCACCTCGCAGCCGTGCCGGCGCGCGACGAGCTGCAGCCGCGCGAGCGCATCAACCGTCACGACGTCCGGTACGCGTCCGCGCACGTCGACGAGCTCAACCGCCATCGCTCCATAGACGGCGCGGCCGGTGCATGCTCATCGACACCGATGAGTTTCGGGGACGAGGAGGGTCTACTGCTCCGATGACGATGGACAGCCGCAAACGCTGGCTCGCGCTCCTCGTGCTCTGCCTTGGCGACCTCATGATCGTCCTCGACGTGACGATCGTCGGCGTGGCGCTGCCGTCGATCCGCGAGGACCTCGGCTTCACCGAGGAGTCGCTCGCGTGGGTGGTGAATGCGTACCTCATCACCTTCGGTGGCTTTCTCCTCCTTGGCGGGCGGCTCGGCGACCTCTTCGGCCACCGGCGGCTGTTCCTCATCGGCATCGCGTTCTTCACGCTCGCCTCGTTGGCCTGCGGGCTCTCGACGTCGCAGGAGATGCTCGTGATCGCGCGCGCCGTACAAGGCGTCGGAGGCGCAATCGTCTCCGCGGTCGCGCTGTCGCTGATGATGATGCTCTTCACGACGCCG
Source organism: Gaiellaceae bacterium (assembly GCA_046716705.1). GTDB lineage: Bacteria > Actinomycetota > Thermoleophilia > Gaiellales > Gaiellaceae > PALSA-612. Next base: position 6,068 of record JBKJWA010000317.1, on the reverse strand, counting down.
GCGGAGCGGGCGAAAGCGATGGGCATCTTCGGCTTCGTCGCCTCGGGTGGCGGCTCGCTCGGGGTCCTGCTCGGCGGCATCCTCACCGACGTCCTCAATTGGCACTGGATCTTCCTCGTCAACATTCCCGTCGGGATCCTCGTCGTCGGGCTGTCGCTGTGGCTCATCCCCGCGGCGCGTGTACCGACGGCGGCCCGGCGCCTCGACGTCTGGGGCGCGATCACCGTCACCACCTCGCTGATGATCGCCGTCTACGCGATCGTGAACGGGAACGAGGTCGGGTGGTTGACCGGTCGCACGCTCGGCCTTCTGGCCGTCTCCGCCGTGCTCCTCGGCGCCTTCCTCCTCATCGAGTCGCGCGTCTCTTCGCCGCTCATGCCGCTGGGCCTCTTCCGGCACCGCAACATCTCGGTCTCCAACGCCATCGGCGTGCTCTGGGCGGCGTCGATGTTCGCGTGGTTCTTCCTCTCCGCGTTGTACCTTCAGCTCGTCCTCGGCTACAGCCCACTCGAGGTCGGCTTGGCGTTCCTGCCGGCCAACCTCATCATGGGCGCCTTCTCGATCGGCCTGTCGGCGAGACTCGTCATGCGCTACGGGATCAGGATCCCTGCGGCGACCGGGCTCGCTCTGGCGGCGATCGGCGGGCTGCTCTTCGCCCGGGCTCCCGTCGACGGGAGCTTCGGCAACGACGTGCTGTTGCCGATGATCCTGCTCGGCATCGGCGCCGGCATGGCGTTCAACCCCATTCTGCTGGCCGCCATGGGAGACGTGCCGCCGGAGGAGGCGGGGCTCGCCTCCGGGATGGTCAACACGTCGTTCATGATGGGCGGCGCGCTCGGACTGGCAGTGCTCGCCAGCCTGGCCGCCTGGCGATCGGACGAGCTGCTCTCGTCAGGCGAGAGCACGGCGGCGGCGCTCACGGGCGGCTACCACGCGGCGTTCCTGCTCGGCGCGCTCTTCGCCGCGCTCGGAGCGGTTGCCGCCGCCACGCTCCTGCGACCGGTGCCCACGGAGGCCGTCTCCCACGGCGAGCCCGCGTCCGCGGAGGCTCATTAGGCTCTCCGCGTGCCGTACGCGACGAACGCGGTCGACGGGACGCGGATCTACTTCGAGGACGACGGTGGGAGAGGGACTCCGGTCGTGCTGTACGGCGGCATCCTCGACTCGGTGGACCTCGTTCGGCAGGAGCCCATTCCGCTCGCGCTGCAGGAGCTCAGCGACGAGTTCAGGCTGATCTACCCCGACCATCGCGGCCTCGGTGGCAGCGACAAGCCGCATGACGTCGGCTCCTATGCGATGCCGCTGCAGGCGATGGACGCGGTTGCCGTCCTCGACGAACTCGGCGTCGAGCGGGCGCACTTCGCGGGCGCGTCGTACGGCGGGCGGCTCTGCTTCGGGATCGGCGAGCACGCGGCCGGTCGCGTGCTGTCACTCGTCGCCGGCGGCCAGCAGCCGTATGCGGTCGATCCCGGCGGCCCGCTCGCCCAAGTCGTCAGAGGCGTGCTCGACAAGACGCGGCGCGAGGGAGCCCTTGCGTTCGTCGAGGCGCTCGAGGAGTACTGGGAGACCCGCTTTCCCGACGACTTCCGGACCCGCTATCTCGCCCAGGACGGCGCGGCGCTGGCGGCGGCCGCGGAGGCGATGCTGACGCAGGACGACATCGCCGAGGATCTGTCGGCCTGGCGCGTTCCCTGTCTCATCTACGTCGGCGCGGGGGACGCCGATTTCTTCGAGCAGGCGCGGCAAGCGGCCGGCGAGATCCCGAACGCGGAGCTCATCGGCCTGGAGGGCCTCGACCACTACGGCGCGCACTTCATGTCCGAGCGCGTCATCCCGGCCGTGCTGCGCACGCTACGCGGCGCGTCAGGCCGAGCGCTCCCGGCATGAGGCGGCGCCGAGCCACAAGCGCAGCCCGCCGGTCCAGCACCAACCGAGCCAATACACAGGCCCATCAGGGACTGACGGCAGCTGAGTGGGGCGATCCTTCGGGGTCGCCCCAAGGCTCGCTACTCGTAAGCGAGCACGTCGCGTACGGTCAGCCGCATCGCACGGCGGGCGGGGAATGCACTGGCGACGATCGCGAGCACGAGCGCCAGCCCGAACCACAGCAGCAGCCCGGTCGTCGAGAAGGAGTAGGCGAGCGGGGCGCCGAGAAAGAGCTCTCCCACCGCGTCGCTGAGGGCGCGGCCGACGAGCAGCCCGAGCGGCGCCGCGAGGGCGCAGCCCATGGCCACCACGAGCAGCCCCTCGACGAGGACGAGGCGCGTCACGTCACGATCGCGCGCACCGACCGCCCGTAGGACGCCGATCTCCCGCGAACGCTCGATGACGTTGATGCCCAGCATGCCGGCGAGCCCGAGCCCGCCGACGGCGGCCAGCAGCGTGGCCATGACGAGCAGAAACGAGACGATGGTCCCGAAGTTCGTGCGGTCGAGGCTTCTCAGCTCGGCGCTCGTCCGCGCCGACGTCACGGCGAAGCCTGCTCGCTCCAGCCGATCCGTGAGCGCCGCCGCTACCTCGGCCTGCGCGGCGGCGGAGCTGTCGCGGGTGACGACCACGAGGCGCCGTGCGAGGCCCGGCTCACCGGCCGCCGCTGTCAGCGTCACGTCGTCCGCGTACATGACCGGGCCGTAGACGATGCGCTGCGCGACGCCGACGACGAGCCACTGCTCCGGCGGCCGGCCGTTCACGGAGAGCTCGATCCGGTCGTCGGGCCTGAGGCCCTCCTCGCTCTCCAGCACGTCGGTGTTGACGACAACGGCGCGACCGTCGTCTGGGCGAAGACCGCGTCCGCGCACGATCCGCGGCTGCAGGAGGTCGGAGTCGTGCGGCGCTCCGACGACAGTGAACGTCTCGCTTTCGCTGCCGTCCGGACGCACGCGATACGCCCCTTCAACCGACCACGCCTGTGCGCGGGTCACGCCTCGGGTGTCGAGCGCAGTCTCTTCGACGTTGGCGCCCGGATACGGTCGCTCGAAGGTCACGCTGACGTCGTAGCCTCCGTACGGCGCTCCCTCGTCCAGCGTTCGGAGCAGCGACTCGCGCACGCTGAGAACGCCGACGAAGACCGCGCCGCCGAGCGCGAGAGTCCCGACCGTCAGCAGGAGCCGCCCCTTTCGGCGCGTGACGTTCGTGAGCGCGAGGCGGGCCGCGACCGGGATCCACGTCGCTCGCTCGGCGAGCAGCGTGGGGAGGCGGCGGCCTCCCTCGTGACCTGCCCCGGCGATTGCCTGCCGCACTGTGACCTTGCTCGCCCTGACCGCCGGGACGAGTGCAGCGGCCAGAGGCAGCGCGATCGCGGCTGCCGCCTGGAGCCCAAGCACGTACGGGGGGAACGAGAAAGGCGCCGGGTCGAGGTTGATCAGCCCGGCCGCATAGTCGACGAGCACGAGCGCCCCCAAAGCTGCGAGTGGCACTGCCAGGACGAATGCGGCGAGGCCGTGGATGCCGGCGGTGCCGAGGTAAAGCGCCGCTGTCGCGCGGGGGCGGGCGCCGATCGCCTTCATGACCCCGATCTGTCTCCTCTGCTGTGTCACGATCGCCGAGATGACGTTCACGACGAGGAACGCGCTCATGACGAGACAGACGACGGCGAGCACGGTGAGCAGCAGCACCATCGACGCGACTGGGTCGGCGGCCCAGAAGGCGCCCGGCTCCGGCACGATCGTCTGGGTGACGACGACTCCGTCGGCTTCGAGGAGCTTCCTGACGTCCGCTGCCACCCGCTCCGCCGCGTCCCGGTCGCCCGGCACGGCGAGCAGCAGCTCGTTCGGCTCGTCGCGATCGCCGAGCCGCCGCAGTGTCGCGTTCGTGAGGTAGCCGTAAAGCACCCCCGAGGTACGCGTCGCCGGGACGTTTACGTCGTGCACCGTTCCCGCCACACGGACGCTACGCCGGCTGCCGGACGGCAGCTCGAGGCGGACGACGCCTCCGACGTCAACGCCCAGTTCCCCGAGCGACGAGCGCTCGACGAGCATCGTTCCAGGCGGAGGAGGCCACTCGCCGCGGCCACGCGTCACGCGACCGATACGGAGCCCCTCGAACCGCGGCAGGCCGAAGAGCACGAGGTCGCGCGACGTGCCGTCCCGGACGAGCCGTGCGCCGACCACCCGCCGCGCCTCCGCGTCGGCCACTCCGGGAGCTCCGCGCGCGACCACCAGCGCGTCGGCCGGAAACGAGTCGGCACGGAGGGTCGCGTTCGGAAACCGGCCCTCGTCGCGACTCGCATCGAGGGTTCGCAGCATCAGCGAACGGGCGCCCGCGACCATGCCGACAGCGGTCACGCCGATCGCGATCGACAGCGTGACGAGCAGCGTGCGCCCCGGACTTACCCGCAGGTCGCCGACGATCTTCCGCAAGCGCGCCGAGCCCATCAGCCGGCGGCGAGTCGCGCGTCGATCTCGCGCAGGAACGCGCGCTGGGCCGGCTCCGACTCGTGCATGAGTCGGTCGAACGTCTCCCGGTCGAGCGTCATCACCTCGGTGGGCCTCTCCGGACCGGCACGGACGGTCGCCCGTCGAGTCCCGCCGCGCAGGAGCGCGATCTCGCCGAAGTACTCCCCACGCCGATGCCGGTTGACGATGACCTCGGCGCCGTCGGGGTGCCGGAGGAACACCTCCACCTCGCCTGCGGTGATGATGTACAGGGCGTCCGCCACGTCACCTTGGCGGACGATCACGGCGCCCGGCGCATACGTTTCACGCCGCAGTTGCGCGGACGCGACGCCGAGCTGGTCGAGATCGAACGTCGCGAGCGCCCGGCGCACGTACTCGTTCACGACCGTGCCGTCAGCCACGACCACCGTCCGCGTGGCCCGCGTGGCGAGGTCGTTGTCGTGCGTCACGATCAAGACGGTCTTCCCGTCTGCCACGAGCTGCTCGAAGAGGTCGATCATGGACGCGGCGGTCGTCGAGTCGAGGTTGCCCGTCGGCTCGTCGGCGACCACGAGCGGCGGGTCGGTTGCGAGCGCCCGGGCGATCGCGACCCGCTGCTGCTCACCGCCCGACACTGCTGCGGGAAGCTTCCGCGCCTTGTCGGCGAGACCGACGCGGTCGAGGAGCGCGAGCGCACGCTCGCGTCGCTCACGCGGCTTCCAGAGGCGGCAGAGCTCCATCGGCAGCACGACGTTGTCGAGCAGCGAGATGGTGGGCAGGAGCTGGAAGAACTGGAAGACAACACCCACCGAGCGCCCTCGCCACTGCGCCGTAGCACCCTCGCTCAGCTCGTGCACGGCCGTTCCGTCGACCCAGACGCCGCCAGTCGACGGTCGATCGATGCCCGTGATCATGTTGACGAGGGTGCTCTTACCGCTGCCCGACTTCCCGATCACGGCGACGAACTCGCCCGCGCCGACCTCGAGGCTCACGCTCTTGAGCGCCGCCAGGCTCCCCGCGGGCGTGTCGTACCGCTTGACGACCTCGTCGAGGTGGATCAGCGGACGCCCGTCCACCGTTCCGAGAATAGACGGCCCCGGCGGTGGAAGCTATCGTCCCGCGCAGGCGCCAGTCTCATCGGGCTGCTGATCGCGAGTTCTTCGGCCAGCGCGACAGTACGACCTACGCCTGCACCGAGGGTGTGCTCGTACCGGCGGGCAAGCGCCTGGCGCGACGAGCACGTTCCGCTGTCGCTCGGCGAGCGGCCTCCAGACGGGCGAGACGCGTCGTCGGCGTCGAGACCGTCGCGGTCGGCGGCTCCCGGCTCGAGGCGGTGCACGTACGGACGGTCGGGCACGTGACGGGCGGAGACAGCGGAGTGGAGACGACGGACTAGTGTTCGACCAGCGCAGCGGCCTTCCACTGCGGATCGGCCTCTCGAGCCGGACGAGCCGCTCGATCCTCATCGGCGAGGTCATTACCGCGAGGACGCCGACCTGCAGCTCCGCTCGACGAAGCGGCTGGGCTAGTGGGCTATCGTGGACTTCGCGCGCCCCCCGGGGGGGGTAGCCCAGTGGATAGAGCCACTGGTCCATTCATCGTGAACGGGGTTGAAACGGCCATTTTGCTAATTATTTCGGCGTTTTCCTATTGATTGCAAGCCGTGCGGCTCAGCTTGTTGTCGGATCTGCCAAC
>JBKJWA010000316.1:0-12056 GCA_046716705.1 Gaiellaceae bacterium | reverse complement strand
TTTTGGGTCTCGTGGGCTCGTAGATGTGTAAAAGACACAGCCCCAGATGTGAACCACCATCTCAGGGCGAAAGAGCGGGGCTAAGAACCCGAGGCCCTGGAGATGGTCCATGTGGAGGTGCGTGAGCATGATGTGCACCTCGCTCTCCGCCGCCACGTCGACCGTCGCACCCAGCGGGCGGATGCCGGTGCCGGCGTCGAGGACGATCAGGTGCCCGCTCTCGGTGCGCACCTCGACGCACGAGGTGTTACCGCCGTAGCGGACGGTGTCGGCACCCGGCGCGGCGAGCGAGCCGCGACATCCCCAGACGCTGACCTCCATCAGCCGGACTCGTCGCCGGCGAGCCAGAAGACGGTGACGACGCCGTGCATCTCGTTCGCGGTCCCGAAGAGTGGATACGCGGTGACGTCGAGCGCCCGCTCCTCCCCGTCGTACCCCGTCACCGTCAGCGTCTTGTGCGCGGGCTGGCGCAGGAAGAAGGCGATCCCCGCCGGTGTGTCTCGCCGGCGCATCGGCGTGCCGTCGGGATTGTGCACCGCGAGGACCTCGCCGAACTCGAGCGCGGAGATCTCGCCGAGCTCGGCGAACGGCTTGCCGATGAGCAGCTCGGCCGCGTCGTTGTAGAAGACGAGGGTGCCACCCGCGTCCATGAGGAACATCGGCGTGGCGAGGTTCGACGCGAGCTCGCGCGCCAGGATGAGCACAAGGCTCTTCTGCCGACGTTGTCGTAAGGATCGTTCCACGCGCCTCCGAGGGTATCCCCTCGCCGAGGGGAATCTACCGGCTCGCGGCGGCTTAGATGTGCCAGAAGATCGCGACGGCGCCGAAGAGCTCCTGCTCGCGGCCCACGAGGGGGAACGCCGTGATGGCCACTTCTCTCCGAACGCCGTCGATGCCGGTGTAGAAGAGCGCCTGGTGGTGGGGACGATGCTCGAGGAGCGCGACGCCCGCAGGCAGCTCGTGCATCGGGATCGGCGTGCCGTCCGCACGCTCCGGCGCGAACACCGCAGACCACTCGTCGCTCGAAAGCTCACCGGCGTTCTCGAACGTGTCGCCGAGCATCAGCTCGGCCGACGCGTTGTAGAAGACGATGGTCCCCTCGTGATCGAACACGACCATCGGCATCGAGAGGTTCGTCGCCACCTCTCGGGCGCGAATGAGCGCAAGGCTCTTCTGACGTTTCGTGCGGGTTGCCACGACAGCCCCGGTCAGGGTAGCGCAGCCTCGGGCCGGCCGACCGTTTTTGTTAACCTGGTTAACGAATTGCCTGCCACCATCGTCTCCACCGATCCTCTGGCGGTCGCCAACAAGCTGCGGCCGGTGCTCCTCCAGCTCGCGCGCGAGCTCCGTCGCGAGGTGCACCCGCTCGGCGTGACGGGCGGGCAGGTGACGCTGCTCGTCTCCATCCGCCGCACACCGGGCGTCGGTGTACGGGAGCTCGCCGCGCGGGAGGGCGTATCCCCGGCGGCGATGTCCAGACATGTCGCCCGGCTCGAGCGAGCGGGCCTCGTCCGGCGCCTGGCGGGCGCCGGCGGAGACCGCCGGCGGGTGGGCATCGAGCTGACCGAGGAGGCGGAGCGCGTGCTCAGGCTCGTGCGCTCGAGGCGCACCGCATGGCTCGTCGCCCGGCTGCGCACCCTCGACGACGAGGCGCTGACGGCGATCGACGACGCGGTCGAGCCGCTGCGCACGCTCATCGAGGCCCGTCCGTGACCGCAGCGTTCCTCCGCCTGAACCAGCGCACGTTCGCCAGCCTCCGGCATCCCAACTACCGGCTGTTCTTCGTCGGCCAGACGATCTCGGTCACGGGAGCGTGGATGCAGAACGTCGCGATGGCGTGGCTCGTGCTCGAGCTGACCGGATCGCCTGTCGCGGTCGGCATCCTCGTCCTCTGCCAGTTCCTGCCGTTCAGCGTCCTCGGCCTCTTTGCCGGGGTCTTCGCCGACCGTCTCGACCCGCGCCGGCTCGTGATGACGACACAGGCCGCCGCGATGGTCACGGCGACGCTCTTGGCCTTGCTCACGCTGCTCGGCACCATCGAGCCGTGGCAGGTATACGTGCTTGCCGTGCTGCGGGGCATGGTGATGGTGTTCGACGCACCCGCGCGGCAGGCGTTCACGTACCAGATGGTCGGGCAGGGGGAGCTCCCGAACGCGATCGCACTCAACTCCTCGCTCTTCAACGCGGCACGGGTTGTCGGGCCTGCGATCGGCGGCGTGGTAGTTGCGGCCTTCGGCGCCGGCTTCTGCTTCGCTGCGAACGCCGTGAGCTTCCTGGCTGTGCTCGTCGCCCTGGCCGCGATGAACGTCCACGATCTCGTTCCGCTGAAGCGCGACGGCGAGCGGCCGGCGATCTTCGCCGGCACATGGGAGGCGGTGCGCTACGCTCGCCGCTCCCGGCGCGTGGGCATCGTGCTCGTGCTCGTCGCGGTCGTGAGCACGTTTGCCTTCAACTTCAACGTGCTGCTGCCGGTGCTCGCAGGCGAGACACTCGGCGCGGGGCCGGAGGTGTTCGGGATCCTGAGCGCGACCTTCGGTGCAGGCGCCCTCGTCGGCGCCTTGCTCTCCGCAGCGATCGCGAGGGCGAGCCTCAGGCTCCTGCTCCTGGGCATGGCGGGCTTCGGGCTCGCCGAGCTCCTGCTCGCACCCGTACAGACGCTAGCCGTGGCGGCCGCCTGCCTCTTTGCGGCCGGGCTCTGCTTCACCGTGTGGCACGCGAACGCCAACGCGTCGCTTCAGCTCCGCGTGCCCGATGCGATCCGGGGGCGGGTGCTCGGGCTGTACTTCTACGCCTTCCTCGGCCTGCAGCCCGTCGGCGGGCTTGTCTCTGGCTGGCTCGCGCACACCGGCGGCACGGCGCTTGCATTTGCGGTCGGCGGCACGGTGACGCTGGCTGCCACCGGTGTCGCGATCGTGAGGCTCGGCGAAGTTCCACGCCTCCGCCTCGCGCACACCTTTACTCGCACTTGATCGCGTCCTTTCCCCCGCCGCACCGCTCTCTGACCTGAGCGGGCCATAGATCCGCCTGCAAGTGAACCGTCATCTACAAGAGGGGGTTCGAATGGCAGGCAAGGCAGTGCTCCTCGCGATTGGCGCGAGCCTCGTGCTCGCGGCAGCCGCCTACGGGGCTCTCATCGTCGGCACGCCGGGCTCGGACCAGCTCGTCGGAACTCCGCAGGCCGACCAGATCTACGCGCTCGGGGGCAACGACTCCATCCGCGCCCGGGGCGGAGACGACGAGATCCACGGCCAGGGCGACGGCGACCGCATCAAGGCGGGAGCCGGCGACGACGAGTCGCATGGCGGCGGTGGCCCGGACTCGATGTGGGCCGGCCGCGGAGCCGACAGGCAGTTCGGCGGTCCGGGCGACGATGTCCTTCACGCCCTCGCCGACGACGACCAGATGGACGGTCTCGACTGCGGCCCGGGCCGGGACGTCGCCTGGCTCAACCAGGCCGAGCGAGGCCTCTACCGCATCGCCAGCTGCGAGATCCTGAAGATCGTCGTTCCGACGGCCGAGCAGCTCGCCGAGGAGGACGAGGACTAGTCCTCTCCAGACGCCCAGGGACAGTCTCAGTGACTGTCCCTGGGCCTGTCCCTGGGCCTGTCCCTGGGACTGGCTCCTGGCCGTGTCCGTTCCAGCTACCTTGGGCGCCATGCTCCGCCTCGCAGTAGCCCTCGCCGCGAGTGCGCTGCTCGCGGGTCTGGCGTCTGCGGCCACCGTTACCGGCACGCCCGGCGCGGACACCCTCAAGGGCACCCCGCGCGCGGACGTGCTCGACGGTCGCGGGGGGAAGGACACGCTCCTGGGGCTCACCGGCTCCGACGTGCTCCTCGGCGGGCCTGGGCGCGACACGATCGCGGCCGGTAAGGGCGACGACCGCATCCCCGCGCACGGCGACGGCACGCGCGACCGCGTTGCCTGCGGCCCCGGCCGCGACATCGTCACAGCCGATGGCGCCGATGTCGTCCAGCGCGACTGCGAGGTCGTGTCCCGACAGGTTTCGGCCGACCTGACGAGCGACCCGATCGGCCAGCATGCGACGCAGGCTGAGCCCGATTCGTTCGCCTTTGGGTCGACCGTCGTCGCGGTGGTCCAGGTCGGCCGCGTCTTCGAGGGCGGAGCGGTCGCCATCGGCTATGCCACGTCCCGCGACGGCGGCACGACGTGGCGGGCCGGCCTCTTGCCGGGGCTGACGGATTCGTCTCCACGGCCAGGGCCTGCCGATCGGGCGAGCGACCCCGTCGTCGTGTACGACGCCGCCCACAGCACGTGGCTCGCGGCGACCCTGGGCATCTCGGAGCGGGAGGCCTCGTACCACCTCTACGTCAACCGGTCACCAGACGGGCTCACGTGGTCCGCGCCCATCGCCGCCGTGACAGCGCCCACGGGCGACCTCGACAAGGAATGGATCACGTGCGACAACGGCCGCTCGAGCCCGTACTTCGGCCGCTGCTACCTCTCGTACTTCCACGTCGGGTCGGGTGAGATCCGAACGACGTCCACCGACGACGGTGGCCTCACGTGGAGCACGCCTGTCGCGAGCTCTCCGGTTCCCGGCCAGGAGCTCGGCTTCAACGGCGCGCAGCCGCTCGTTCTTCCGAACGGCACGCTCGTCGTCGTCTACACGACCTTCGCCGACCCGCGCTTCAACGCGCGCAGCGAGGTCTCGGCGACGAGATCGACCGATGGCGGATTCACGTTCTCGACGCCGGTCCGCGTGGCGCCTCTCTCGACGGCCGCGATTCCGGCGATCCGGACGTTCGCCCTCGCGTCGGCCGAGGTCGACGCGGCGGGCCGCATGTACGTGACCTGGGAGGGCTGCCCCGGCGGTGGCTCGTGCTCGGCGAGCCGCATCGTCATGTCCACGGCCGCCGACGGCGTGACGTGGACACCCGCCCAGTCGGTCACAACCGGCACCCAGGCGGTGGACCACTTCCTCCCCGGCATCGCGGCGAGCCCGACCGCAGCCGGCAGGCTCGCGCTCGTCTACCACTCGGTCCCGGACGACTGCGCGAACGTCCCGGGCTGTGCCGGCATCGACGTGTTCCATACGACGTCGAGGGACGGCGGCAGAACGTGGTCGAAGCAGCAGCGCCTTACCGCGGAGTCGATCGCGCTCGATTCGATCGCCCGCACGCGCCTCGGCCTCATGCTCGCCGACTACGTCTCGACGTCGTTCGTCCGCGGACGCCCGGTGTCGGTGTTCGTGCTCGCGTCCGCGCGGATCAACAGCCGCTTCCGGCAGGCGATGTTCGCGTACCGATAGCTGGGCGCGTTACTGAATCGTCCAGGTGTCGCCCGCGTGGAGAAGGGCGGTGAGATCGCCCTCGCCGTGCTGCGCTCGCGCGTCGTCGATCTGACGCTGGAGCAGGTCGTCGTAGACGGGCTGGTCGACGTCCCGGAAGATCCCGACCGGCGCCACGCCGACCGTCGACAGCGTCAGCCTGCTCAGCGCGAAGGCGAGGCTCGGCTCCGGGTGGTGCTCGTCGTGTACGAGCAATGCGTCCTCCCCCACCTCGCCGACCGCGACGATCTCGGCGGAGCCGGCCTCACGAACGCGCACGCCGCGCTCGCCGTCGGCTCCGAAGCGCACGGGCTCGCCGTGCCGGAGGTAGATGCGATTCTCCTCGGCGTCGCGCACGGCGTCGAACGCGCCGTCGTTGTAGATGTTGCAGTTCTGGAGGATCTCGACGAACGACGCGCCGCGGTGCGCCGCCGCCCTTCGCAAAACCTCGGCCACGTGCTTGCGGTCGGTGTCGACGGCGCGTGCGACGAAGCTCGCCTCGGCGCCGATGGCGACGCCGAGCGGGTTGAACGGCTGGTCGATCGAGCCGGCCGGCGTCGAGCCCGACCGCTGTCCGCGAGGGCTCGTCGGCGAGTACTGCCCCTTCGTCAGCCCGTAGACCTCGTTGTTGAAGAGGAGGATCGTGATGTTCACGTTCCGCCGCAGCGCGTGAATAAGGTGGTTGCCACCGATCGACAGCGCGTCGCCGTCACCCGTGACGACCCAGACGGACAGGTCGGGGCGCGTGGTGGCGAGCCCGGTGGCGATCGCCGGCGCGCGGCCGTGGATCGAGTGCATCCCGTACGTCTCCATGTAGTACGGGAAGCGGGCGGCGCAGCCGATGCCGGACACGAAGACGATGCGCTCGCGCGGGATGCCGAGCTCCGGCATGAACTGCTGGACGGTGGCGAGGATCGCATAGTCGCCGCAGCCCGGGCACCAGCGGACTTCCTGGTCCGACTTCAGGTCCTTCGCGGTCAGCGTGAGCTTGCCGTTGCCGTTCCCGCTCGTGCCGGTCACGCCATTGCTCCGATCGCCTCCGCGAGCTCGCTCGAGCGGAACGGTACGCCGCGGACGCGGTTGTAGCCGCCCGCGTCCACGAGAAACTCGGCGCGGACGAGCTTCAGCAGCTGGCCGAGGTTCATCTCGGGGACGAGCACACGGTCGTAGCTCCTGAGCACCTCGCCCGTGTTGCGAGGCAGCGGGTTGAGGTAGCGGACGTGCGCGTGGGCGACGTTGCCGCCGTCCGCGCGGACACGCCGCACGCCCGCCGCGATCGAGCCGTAGGTGCCGCCCCAGCCGAGCACGAGCAGCGACGCGCCGTCGGGGTCGTCGACCTCGAGCTCGGGAATGCCCGCCGCGATCCCGGCCACCTTCTGCGCGCGGAGGCGGGTCATCGCGTCGTGGTTGTCCGGGTCGTACGAGATGTTGCCCGTCACGTCCTCCTTCTCCAGGCCGCCGATCCGGTGCTCGAGGCCCGGCGTACCGGGTAGCGCCCATTGGCGCGCGAGCGTCTCGGGGTCGCGTACGTAGGGCAGGAAGCGGCCCTCGGAGTTCGGCTGCGTCGCGAACTCGATCGCGAACGAGGGAAGCGCGTCGACGTCTGGAATGAGCCACGGCTCCGCGCCGTTCGCGAGGTACGCGTCGGACAGGAGGTAGACGGGCGTGCGATACGTGAGCGCGATCCGGCACGCCTCGAGGGCGACATCGAAGCAGTCGCCGGGTCGCGAGGCTGCGAGCACCGGCACCGGGGACTCCGAGTTGCGCCCGAACATCACCATCAGCAAATCTGCCTGCTCCGGCTTCGTCGGCATGCCCGTTGACGGTCCGGCACGCTGGACGTCGACGATCACGAGCGGGAGCTCGAGCGCAACGGCGAGCCCGACGGTCTCCGACTTCAGCACGATCCCCGGCCCGGCCGACGTCGTGACGCCCAGCGACCCGCCGAACGACGCACCGAGCGCGGCTCCGACGGCCGCGATCTCGTCCTCTGCCTGGAACGTGCGAATCCCGAAGTGCTTGTAGCGCGCGAGCTCCTCGAGGATGCCGGAGGCCGGGGTGATCGGATACGCGCCGAGAAAGAGGTCGAGCCCGCTCTGGATCGAGGCGGCGACGAGGCCGAGCGACAGCGCCTGGTTGCCCGTGATGTTGCGGTAGGCGCCGGGCGCGAGCTTCGCCGGCCGCACTTCGTACGAGACGACGAAGTCCTCGCTCGTCTCTCCGTAGTTGTAGCCCGCCTTGAACGCGCGCGTGTTGCCGTCGACGAGCTCCGTCCGTCCCGCGAACTTCGTCTCGATGAAGTCGAGCGTCGTCTCGATCGGACGGCCGTACAGCCACGACATGAGGCCAAGCGCGAAGAAGTTCTTCGAGCGCTCCGCCTCGCGCGGCGTGATGCCCTCCACCTCCTTCAGCGCCTCGACCGTCATCGTGCTGAGCGGCACCGCGTGGACGTTGTACGCCTCGAGCGTCCCGTCCTCGAGCGGGTTCGCCGTGTAGCCGGCCTTTTGGAGGTTCCTGTCGTTGAACGCGTCGCGGTTGACGATGAGCGTGCCGCGCTCGCGAAGGTCTGCAAGGTTCGTCTTCAACGCCGCCGGGTTCATGGCGACGAGCACGTCCGGCTGGTCGCCGGGCGTGAGGATCTCGTGGTCGGCGAAGTGGATATGGAAGACCGACACGCCGGGGAGCGAGCCGGCGGGCGCCCGGATCTCGGCCGGAAAGTCGGGCAGGGTCGAAAGATCGTTGCCCACCGCTGCCGTTTCACTCGTGAATCGGCCCCCGGTCAGCTGCATGCCGTCGCCCGAGTCACCCGCGAAGCGGATCGTGACCTGCTCGAGCTGCTCTACCGCCTTCGCCATCTCCTTCAAGGTAGCGCACCCCCGCTGCTACCTACGATTGGGGTTATGAGCCTGATCATCGCCCTCGCGCTGGCGCTCTTCGTCCTGCCGTCGCCCTGGAACCTCATCGTGGTCGTGGCGGCGGCGCTGTGGGAGCTGGCGACGGCGCTCGGCGGCCTCTGGTGGTCGCAGCGGCGAGCGGCCAAGGTCGGCGTCGAGGCGCTCATGGGGCGCGAGGTCGAGGTGCGCAGAGCCTGCCGCCCGCTCGGCGAGGTGCGCGTGCGCGGCGAGATCTGGCAGGCGCGCTGCAACGTGGGGGCCGACGCCGGGGACGCCGTGCGCATCGTCGGCCTCGACGGGCTTACGCTGCTCGTGGAGCCGGTGCTACCAGCGTGACCTGCGGCCGCGCCGGCTCGTATAGACGAGCTTCGGCCGGGCGGTGTGCATGCCCTCACGCTCGAACTGCTCGCGGTGGCCCAGCCGATTGGCCACACGGCTGACGTCGGCCTGCTGCTCCGGGAGGACGAGAGTGATGCCGCTGCCGCCGCGGCCGGCGCGGCCGGTGCGGCCGACACGATGGACGTAGCCCTTGTCGTCCTCGGGAGGGTCGTAGTTGATGACGTGCGTGATGTCCGTCAGGTCGAGGCCGCGCGCCGCGACGTCCGTCGCGACGAGCGTCGTCACCTTCCCCGAGCGAAAACGGTCGAGCGCCCGCTCGCGTGCGCCTTGCGACATGTCGCCGTGCATTGCGGCGGCGGCGACATCCCGGCGCGAGAGCCGGCCCGCGAGGCGGTCTGCGCCCCGCTTCGTGCGGACGAAGACGAGCGCAAGCCCCCGCTCCTTCTCCAGCTCGGCGATGAGAGCGTCGACCTTGCCGTCGGAGGTGACCTTCACGAAGCGATGGTCGACGACTTCGCCGCTCCCGGCGTCCTCAGGATGCTCGACGGAGAAGCGCGCCGGGTTGCGCGTGAACGCGCGGGCCAGCACGCCGACCTCGCCGTCGAGGGTTGCCGAGAAGAGCATGGTCTGCCTTTCTTCCGGCAGGCGGCGGACGATTCTCTCGACCTGAGGCTTGAAGCCCATGTCGAGCATCCTGTCGGCCTCGTCGAGGATGAGGATGCGGACACTGTCGAGCTTCACGAGACGCCGCTCGACGAGATCCTGGAGGCGGCCCGGCGTGGCGACCACGATGTGGGCGCCGTGCAGCCGCTTGGACTGGCTGGCGATGGTCGCGCCGCCGTACGCCGCCGCGACCCGCAGGCGTTTCGGCTTGGCTAGGAAGTGCAACTCCTCCGCCACCTGCGAGGCGAGCTCGCGTGTGGGCACCAGCACGAGTGCGGTCGGGGTGGGGGCTGTGGCATCGGCCCGCTCGACGATCGGCAGGCCGAAGGCGAAGGTCTTGCCCGACCCCGTCGGCGCCTTCGCGAGCACGTCGACGCCCGTGAGGGCAGCCGGGATGACGAGCTCCTGGATGGGAAAGGGCATGTTGATGTCGCGGGCGGCCAGCACCTGCGCAACGTCTGCGCTCACTCCGAGCGCACGAAAAGACTTCTGGGACAACGTTCGACTCCTTGCGGTTCGTGGTCGAGATCGCCGACTCGAAACACCCGTAGGAGGAACGAGAAGCTCAATCTCACAGGCCGACCCCATGTCGACCGTGCACTCAAGGTAGCAGTCAACCCCGGTCGGACAGGTCAACAAGCGATCCGCAGAGCCACCAGAGGCAGTAGGCAAGCCACGGAACGCCGTACGCATCCGTCTGGACGCCGAGCGCGAGCACGGCCGCGAACGCGGCGGCCGCGCCTGCCGCAGCGACGCGGAAGGTGGCGTCCGTGGCTGCCCACGCCGAGCGAACGAGCGCGATGAGCAGCGCGAGGCTCCACGCGATGAGCAGCAGCGCACCGGCGAGACCCGTCTCGACGCCCGTCTCCGTGTAGTTCGACTCCCCCGCGCGAAGCGGCACGCCGAAGCGAACCGCGATCGCCCCGGCGTTTCCGAGCCCGTAGCCCTGAGGATGCTCGACGACCGTCTCGATCCCGTCGCGCAGGCTTTGCCAGTGGCTGCGGAGGGAGGGCTCGCCGGGGTTGAGCGCGAGCGAGCTGCCGCCCGGCAGGTCTCCGTGCTTCCGCGCCTGCTCCTCCTGGTACGGCAGGTCTTCCGGGAAGAAGTGCGTCTCCGGTGCGACGGAGGTGAAGGCGAACGCGAAGCCGATCCCGGCCGCGAGCACGACGACGGTCACCGCGGCCGGCCACCAGCGCCTGAGTGCGATCGCCAGCACGACGAAGGCCCCGGCGAGCGCGAGCAACGACGAGCGCGAGAGCGTGAAGAGGAGCGCTGCCGCGCAGAGGGCGATGAGCGCGATCGCGAGCGGCCGGCGCCGCGTGTCCTGCCAGGCGATCCCCGCGAAGAGGAGCGCGACGACGAGCGCGAACGCCGTCGCCAGCGGGCTGATGAAGCTCGCGACGAGCCGCCGGAAGAGCCCGTCCTCTGTGTTGAACGCCCAGTTGTCGGGCAGGCCGCCGGGGCCGTGGTAGTCGAAGCCGAGCTCGTAACGGAAGTAGCCGACCGCGCCGGAGCCGCGCCACCACTCGACGTCGACGGCGTAGAGGTCGACGAGCCCCCCGACGGCGAGCGCCGCTCCGGCGCCGAGGAGTAACCAGCCGACCCGGCGCAGCTCTTCGCGGCTCATGATCAGCGACCGGCCGAGGAAGTACGCGACGACAGGGACGAGCCCGTGGCGGAGGGCGTAGAGAATCGCAGTCGTCCCGGCCGCGCCGTCGAGCACGTCCTGCGGGATGAGCGCGTAGAGGCACACGACTGCCGCGAACGCGAGCGCGAGCCAATCCGCCGCCCGCGGGCGGAACGGCAGCGCACGCGCGCGGATCGCGTCGGTGGCCACCCGCGCCACGGCTACGGCGAGCAGCGCCTCCTTCCACGCCTGCACGGCGTCGATCTCCCACCCGCGCAGACCGGCGTCGTAGAGCAGCGCCAGCACGAGGTTGTGCAATGCCAGCCCGACGACGAAGAGATAGAGCGCCACGATCGGGCGCCGCCACACGGCGACCGCCGCCGTGGCGAGCGCGACGCCGTAGACGACGAGCACGAGCGTCGTCATGCCGCGCGCTCCAGGCGCAGGAACACCTCGCGCGCGTAACGGTACGGCGACGCGGAGCTCTCGTCGCGCGCCGCTGTGCGGAGACCGGCGTCGGCGAGCCCGGCCTGGAGCTCGGCTTCCGTGAGCCTCGTGCCGCGGTAGGCGGCTTTCGCCGTCACGTCGCGTCGAACGAGGCGCGCGACCGGGACGGCCACGCGGCGCGCGAGGCGCCAAAGGCGGGGCCGGACACCGCCATCCATCACCGGCAGCTGCACGAACGCGCTGCCTGCGGGCGAGAGCACGCGGGCGAGCTCATCGAGGTAGCCGAGCACGACCTGCCGCTCCGGCAAGTGCTGGAGCACGAGGTAGCAGACGAGCGTGGCCGCGATTGCGTCTTCGACGGTCTCCAGCCGGTCGCCGGCGACGAGGCGGAAGTCGACGTTCGGCGCGGTCACTGCCGACCGGGCGCGCGCGAGCATTCCCTCGGAGACGTCGACGGCGACGACGCGGTCGAAGCGCTCCGCGAGCACGCCGGTCATGCGGCCCGGTCCACAGCCGACCTCGACGCACACGCCGCCGCGCGGATCGGCGCCAAGTCGTCCGAACAGGCCCTCGAGCTCGGCCCGCGCCGTCGCCGGATCGCCGACGAGCTCGTCGACGCAGTCGGACGCGGCGGCCGCGTCCCACGTCTGCCTCATCCCGTGCCCGGACACCGGCAGAGGGTACGTCTAAGGTTGGCCGATGGTCGAAGCGATCGTCAAGCCTGCCGGCCCGTACATGCTGTCGCTCTCCGCGCGCCACGCGGGTGACGCGACGCGGACGTTCCGCGACGGTGTCTTCT
>JBKJWA010000315.1:0-8903 GCA_046716705.1 Gaiellaceae bacterium | reverse complement strand
GCTCCTCAGCTTCGGCAGCCGCAGGCTCCTCAGCTTCGGCAGCCGCAGGCTCCTCGGCTTCGGCAGCCGCAGGCTCCTCGGCTTCGGCAGCCGCAGGCTCTTCGGCTTCGGCCGGCTCTTCGGCTTCGGCAGCAGCAGGCTGCTCCTCGTCCTCGCCCTCGGTCACGGGCTCGGCCGTCTCCGGCTCCTCCACGGGCGCCTGGGGCGTCTCCACGTCGGTGTCGAGCACCTCCGGCGTCTCCACCTCGGCCACCGGCTCCTCGACCGTCTCTTCGGTTGTCTCGTTCTGCTCTTCGTCAGCCATGTCTATGCCCGCTCCATCTGCGTCTCTCGCTCGCGCTGCACCGTGAGGATTCGCGCGATCTCCCGCTTCGCCAGCCGCAGCCGGGCGCTGTTGTCAAGCGCGCCGGTGGCCGCCTGGAAGCGGAGGTCGAACAGCTCCTGTCGCGTGTCCGCGAGCTTCTGCAGCAACGCGTCGTCTGTCAGGTCGCGAAGCTCCCTCGCCCTCATGTCTCGCTCCTAGTCAAAGAGCTCACCTTCCCGCTTGACCACCTTCGTGCGGATGGACAGCTTGTTCCCGGCCAGGCGCAGGGCCTCTTTGCCGAGGTCCTCGGGGACGCCTGCGAGCTCGAACATCACCCGGCCGGGCTTGACCACGGCCACCCAGCCCTCGGGCGAGCCCTTGCCCGAGCCCATGCGGGTCTCGGCGGGCTTCTTCGTGAACGGCTTGTCGGGGAAGACGTTGATCCACACCTTGCCGCCACGCTTGATCTTTCGCGTCATGGCGATTCGGGCAGCCTCGATCTCGCGGTTCGTGAGCCAACCGGCATCGAGCGCCTTGAGGCCGTAGTCGCCGTACTGGACGGTCAGCTGCCCCTTGGAGGTGCCCCGACGGCGCCCGCGGTGCTGCTTGCGGAACTTCGTCTTGCGCGGCATCAGCATTGCTCGGATGCCTCCTCGGTGGTCTCCGGCGCTTCGATGGTCTCCGCTGCCTCGGCGGGAGCCTCTTCGACGACGGGAGCTTCTTCGACGACCTGCTCCGCATCGGCGGTCGGCTCGGTGGTGGAATCCGTCGCCTCGGTGGTCGGCTCGGTCACTTCCTCGGTCGGCTCGGTCGAGGCCTCTGGCTCCTCGCGGCGTTTCCGCCCGCGACCACGGTCGGGACGACGTCGGCGCACCGGCCCTAGGCCTTCGCGATCCGGGCCGCGACGGCCCTCGCGCTGCCCGAGGCCCGCCGGAGGCGTCCCCCGGCGGCGCGCCTGGTCCTGCTCGGACAGCCGCACCTCGCGGTCGCCCGTGCCGCCCTCGTAGCCCTCCGGCATGATCTCGCCCTTGTTGATCCAGACCTTCACGCCGATGCGGCCGAAGGTCGTCTTCGCCTCGGCGAACCCGTAGTCGATATCCGCGCGCAGCGTGTGCAGCGGCACGCGCCCTTCGGAGTACTTCTCCGAGCGCGACATCTCGGTGCCTCCCAGGCGGCCCCCGCACTGCACCTTGACGCCGTGCGCGCCCGAGCGCATCGCCGACGCGAGCGAGCGCTTCATCGCACGCCGGAAGCTGACGCGGTTCTCGAGCTGCTCCGCGATCGACTGCGCGACGAGCTTCGCGTCGAGCTCCGGCCGCTTGATCTCGTTGATGTTGATCTGGACGCTCTTCTCGGTCATAGCGTGGATCTCTTTGCGCAGCGCGTCCACTTCGACTCCCGACTTGCCGATGACGATGCCCGGCCGCGCGGTGTAGACGTCGATGACCACGCGCTGCTTGTCCTTACGGATGAGGATGTCCGACAGCCCCGCGTGGGCGAGCTTGCCGTAGATGTGCTCGCGGATCTTCACGTCCTCGAGCAGCGCGCCGGCGAACTCCTTGTTCGACGTGTACCAGTTCGACTTCCAGTCGTGAATGACGCCGACCCTGAGGCCGCCGGGATGGACTTTTTGGCCCATTAGGTGCCTGCCTCCTCGGTCTTCTTGCGTCGGGGTGTCGTCTTCGCCTTCGCCGCAGCGGCTGCCTTCGGCTTCGTGGCGCGCGGCTTCCGCGCCGGCTTCTCTGCCTGCGTGTCGGCGGCGGCCGGCTTCGCCTGCGGGCGGACTGCCTTCGCCTCGATTGCCAGTGGCGCGAGCTTCACGGTGATATGGCACGTGGGCTTACGGATCTGTGCGGCGCGCCCGCGCGCGCGGGCGCGCCAGCGCTTGAGCGTCGGGCCCTCGTCGACATACGCCGCGCTCACGTAGAGGTCGTCCCCGATGAGGCCATGGTTCGCCTCCGCATTGGCGATCGCCGAGCGGAGCACCTTCTCCACGTCCCGCGCCGCCGCGCGCGTGGTGAAGGCGAGCACGGTGCGGGCCTCGGGCACGCTGCGGCCGCGAATGTGCTCCACGACGAGCCGCGCCTTCCGCGGCGACGTGCGGACCCACTTGGCCTCCGCGCGGACTTCCTGCGTAACGACGTCGGCCATCAGGCCTTCTTCACCCGTGCCTGGCGGTCACCGGCGTGAGCGCGGAACGTTCGCGTCGGCGCGAACTCGCCGAGCTTGTGGCCGACCATCTGCTCGGAGATGAAGACGGGGACGTGCTTGCGCCCGTCGTGCACCGCGATCGTGTGCCCGACCATCTCGGGAAAGATCGTCGAGGCGCGCGACCACGTCCGGACCATCTGCTTCGACCCGGCGGTGTTCATCCCCTCGATCCTTTTCATGAGCCGCTCTTCCACGAACGGTCCCTTCTTCGTCGATCGACCCACGCTCGCTCCTTACCTCTTGTCCTTGCCGCGGCGCCTGCCGCGGACGATGAGCTTGTCGGAACCCTTGTGCTTCCGGCGCGTGCGCTTGCCGAGCGTCGGCACGCCCCACGGCGTCACCGGGTGCCGCCCGCCCTTCGACTTCCCCTCGCCGCCCCCGTGCGGGTGGTCGACCGGATTCATCGCGGAGCCGCGCACCGTCGGCCGGCGGCCGCGCCAGCGGGAACGCCCCGCCTTGCCGCCAGTGACGTTCGAGTGGTCGAGATTGCCGACCTGCCCGACCGTCGCACGACACGTTAGCAAGACGCGCCGCAGCTCCCCCGAGGGGAGGCGCAGTACCGCGTACGGCTCGTCCTTCGCCACGAGCTGCACGGACGAGCCGGCGCTGCGGGCCATCTGCCCTCCGCGGCCGGGCTTCAGCTCGACGTTGTGGATGAGCGTCCCCGTGGGGATCCGCTGGAGCGGGAGCGCGTTGCCGGGCTTGATGTCGGCGTCGCCCCCGGACTCGACGAACGAGCCGACACGCAGGCCGGCCGGGGCGAGGATGTACGCCTTCGCGCCGTCGGCGTAATGCAACAAGGCGATTCTCGCCGAGCGGTTCGGGTCGTACTCGATCGCGGCCACCTTCGCAGGCACGCCGTCCTTCGTGCGCTTGAAGTCGATCACCCGGAAGCGGCGTTTGTGACCGCCCCCCCGGTGGCGCGTCGTGATGCGGCCGTGCTTGTTGCGGCCGCCCTTCTTCGTCACGGGCTCGGTGAGGCTCTTCTCCGGCTCCGACTTCGTGACCTCCTCGAACGTCGAGACAGTCATCCAGCGGCGGCCCGGGCTCGTCGGCTTGAACTTCCGTACGGGCATGGCTAGACCTGCGCTCCCTCGAAGATCGGGATCGTCTCGCCCTCGCGCACCTGGACGATCGCCTTCTTCCAGCCCGGCCGCGTGCCGCGCAAGTTGCCGCGCTTCTTGGGCTTCGGCTGCACCTTGACGATATTCACAGCCTCGACGTGGACCTCGAACAGCTGCTCGACGGCCTGGCGGATCTGCGTCTTGTGCGCGTCGCCGTGCACGCGAAACGTGTACTTCCGGTCGCCGATCAAGCTGTAGCTCTTCTCCGACACGATCGGGGCCAGGAGAATCTCGTTGGGGTGCAAGCTCATGACGCCGCCTTCCCGGCGCGCGCTTCGACAACCGGCAGCGCCTTCTCGGAAACGAGCAGCGAGCGCGCCCAGACGACGGCCGAGACCTCGAGATCTTCGGGTGCCGCGATCGCGACGCGCGGAAGGTTGCGGAACGACTTGATCGCCGCCTCCTCCTCGCCGGTCGCGACGATGACGAGCGGCAGCTCCTTGCCGAATGTCTCCAGGAAGCTTGCGCCCGCCTTCGTGGAGGGGGTTTCGAACGCCGCGCCGTCGAACACCGCGAACGTGCCCTCGTCGACGTGCGCGGAGAGCGCAATGCGCATCGCCGCGCGCTTCTCCTTGCGGTTGACCTTGAACGAGAAGTCGCGCATCGTCGGCGGGAAGGCAAGCCCACCGCCGGTCCACTGCGGCGCTCGGGTCGTGCCCTGGCGCGCGCGGCCCGTGCCCTTCTGGCGCCACGGCTTCGCGCGCCCGCCGGCCACGAGCCCCCGGCTCTTCGCACCACGCGTGCCCGCGCGTGCCGCGGCCATCTCCGCGCGCACGGCCTCGTGCACGAGGTGAGGGCGCACCTCGGCGCCGAAGATCGCAGCGTCGAGCGGCACCTGCTTCGCCGCCTTGCCGGCGGCGTCGAGCAGCGGCGCCGTCAGGCCCTTCGAGGCCTTACTGGTGGCGGTGGTGGCGGGTATGAGCCTTCTCCTCCCTGATCTCGACGATGCCGTTTCTCGGGCCCGGCACCGCACCCTTCACGAGCAGGAGGTTCTGCTCGGGATCGACGTCGTGGACGACGAGGCCGATCTGCGTGCGCCGCTTGGCGCCCATCTGGCCGGCCATCCGCATGCCCTTGAAGACGCGTGAGGGCGTGGCCGAGGCGCCGATGGAGCCGCGCTTGCGAATGTTGTGCGAGCCGTGTGTCTTCGGGCCACGGCTGAAGTTGTGCCGCTTGATCGTCCCGGCGAAGCCCTTGCCGATGGAGATCCCCGAGACCTTCACGGCGTCACCGGGCGCGAACGCCTCGACGGTCACGGTCTCGCCGACCGTGAGCTCCGACTGACCGCGGAACTCGACGAGCCGTCGGTGTGGCGCGACACCGGACTTCGCGAGGTGCCCGAGCTCGCCCTTCGTGACCTTGCGCTCGGCGACCTCGTCGAAGGCGACCTGCACGGCGTCGTAGCCGTCGGTCTCCGTCGTCTTCACCTGCACGACGGGGCACGGCCCGGCCTCGATCACCGTCACGGGCGTCATGACACCGGTCTCCGTGTCGAAGACCTGGGTCATGCCGAGCTTCCTGCCGACGATGCCCTTCACAGCTTGATCTCGATGTCGACGCCGGCGGGCAGGTCAAGTCGCATGAGCGAGTCGACCGTCTTCGGCGTGGGGCTGTGGATATCGATGAGGCGCTTGTGCGTCCGCACCTCGAACTGCTCGCGTGAGTCCTTGTCCTTGAACGGGCTGCGAATCACCGTGTAGACGTTGCGCTCGGTGGGCAGGGGCACGGGGCCGGTGATCGTGGCACCGGTGCGCTCCGCGTTGTCGACAATGTCGCGCGCGGCGCGGTCGACCTGGTTGTGGTCGTAGCCGCGCAGCCTGATGCGGATCTTCTGCTGTGCCATCGTCGGTGCCCCCTGCCCGTCCTCGCGCGTTCCTACGTGATGATTTCCGGGACGACGCCTGCGCCGACGGTGCGGCCGCCCTCACGGACGGCGAAGCGGAGGCCCTGGTCCATGGCGATCGGCTGGATGAGCTCGACCTCCATGTTCGTGTTGTCGCCGGGCATGACCATCTCCTGGCCCTCGGGCAGCTTGATCGAGCCGGTCACGTCCGTCGTGCGGAAGTAGAACTGCGGCCGGTAGCCGTCGAAGAACGGCGTGTGCCGGCCGCCTTCGTCCTTCGAGAGGACGTAGACCTCTGCCTTGAAGTGCGTGTGGGGCGTGATCGAGCCGGGCTTCGCGAGCACCTGGCCGCGCTCCACCTCCTCGCGCTTCGTGCCGCGGAGCAGGACGCCGGCGTTGTCGCCCGCCTGGGCGAAGTCGCGCGTCTTGTTGAACATCTCGCGCCCGGTGACGACGGTCTTCGTGATCTGGTCGTGGATGCCGACCATCTCGACCTCGTCGCCCGAGTTGCACTGGCCCTGCTCGATGCGGCCGGTGACGACGGTGCCGCGGCCCGTGATCGTGAACACGTCCTCGATCGGCATGAGAAACGGCTTCTCCGTGTCGCGCTGCGGCTCGGGAATGTACTCGTCGAGGGCCGAGGTCAGCTCGAGAATCTTGCCGACCCACTCCTCTTCACCCTCGAGCGCCTTCAGCGCCGAGACCTGGATGACGGGGATGTCGTCGCCCGGGAACTCGTACTTCGAAAGCAGCTCCCGGACCTCCATCTCGACGAGCTCGAGAAGCTCCGGGTCGTCCACCATGTCGGCCTTGTTCAGGGCGACGACGATGTAGGGGACGTTCACCTGCCGAGCGAGCAGCACATGCTCGCGGGTCTGCGGCATCGGGCCGTCAGCCGCCGAGACGACGAGGATCGCGCCGTCCATCTGGGCAGCGCCCGTGATCATGTTCTTGATGTAGTCGGCGTGCCCCGGGCAGTCGACGTGGGCGTAGTGCCGGTTCTCCGTCTCGTACTCGACGTGCGACGTGTTGATCGTGATGCCGCGCTGGCGCTCTTCCGGCGCCTTGTCGATGGAGTCGAAGTCACGGTACTCCGTGTTCTGGCCCTTGTCGGCGAGCACCTTCGTGATCGCAGCGGTCAGGGTCGTCTTGCCGTGGTCGATGTGACCGATCGTGCCGACGTTGACGTGCGGCTTCGTGCGCTCGAACTTCTGCTTGGCCATGTTGCCTCCGGTCTCCTTCCGATTTACGCCTGGGCGTCGACGATCTCGCCCGCGATCGACTGAGGGACTTCCTCGTAGCGATCGAATTGCATCGTGAACGTGGCACGCCCCTGCGTCGTCGAGCGCAGGTCCGTGGCGTAGCCGAACATCGTTGCCAGCGGCACCTTGGCGGTGATCACCTGGGCGTTGCCGCGTGGCTCGAGGCCTTCGACATGGCCTCGGCGTGAGTTGAGATCCCCCATGACGTCGCCGAGATACTCCTCCGGGGTGACGACCTCGACGGCCATCACCGGCTCGAGCAGCTTCGGCTTCGCGCGCTGCATGGCCGACTTGAAGGCCATCGAGCCCGCAACCTTGAAGGCCATCTCGCTCGAGTCGACGTCGTGGTACGACCCGTCCCTCAAGACGATGCGGATGTCGACGACGGGGTAGCCGGCGAGAATGCCCGACTCCATCGCCTCCTGGATGCCGAGGTCGACCGCGGGGATGTACTCGCGCGGAATCTTGCCGCCGACGATCTTGTCGATGAACTCGTAGCCGTCGCCCGGCTCGGCCGGCTCGAGATCGATGACGACGTGGCCGTACTGGCCGCGGCCGCCGGTCTGGCGAACGAAGCGGCCCACGATCTTCTCCGCAGGCCTGGCGGCCGTCTCGCGGTAGGCGACCTGCGGGCGGCCGACGTTCGCGTCGACCGAGAACTCGCGCAGGAGCCGGTCGACGATGATCTCGAGGTGCAGCTCGCCCATCCCGGCGATGAGCGTCTGCCCGGTCTCCTCGTCGGTGCGCACGCGGAAGGTCGGATCCTCCTCGGCGAGGCGCTGGAGGGCAGTCGCGAGCTTGTCCTGGTCCGCCTTCGTCTTGGGCTCGATGGCAACCGAGATGACCGGGTCCGGGAAGTTCATGGCCTCCAGGAGGATGGGCGCGGTGTCTACGGCGAGCGTGTCGCCGGTCGTCGTCTGCTTGAGCCCCACGATGGCGGCGATCTCGCCCCCAACGATCTCGTCGCGCTCCTCGCGGTGGTTCGCGTGCATCTGGAGGATGCGTCCGATGCGCTCCGTCTTGCCGGTGGTCGTGTTCAGCACCTTGTCGCCCTGGCCGATGCGGCCCGAGTAGACGCGGACGTACGTGAGCTTGCCCACGTACGGGTCGGTCATGACCTTGAAGGCGAGAGCGGCGAACGGCTCGTCGACCGCCGGGCGGCGGGAGAGGTCGTGCTCGGTGCGCGGATCGATTCCGTGTACGGGCGGCACGTCGAGGGGGCTCGGCAGGTAGTCGACGACGGCGTCGAGCAGCGGCTGGATGCCCTTGTTCTTGAACGCGGAGCCGCAGAGCACGGGGACGACGGACAGGTCGAGCGTCGCTGCGCGGAGCGCGCGGCGGAGCATCTCCGGCGTCACGGACGCCTCGTCCTCCAGGTACGTGTCCATGAGCTCGTCGTCGTGGTCGGCGACGGCGTCGATGAGCTGGTGGTGGTACTCGGCCGCCTGCTCCGAGAGCTCGGCCGGAATCTCGGAGACCTCCGTCTCCGTCCCGAGCGAGTCCGTCCATACGAGCGCGCTCATCTCGATGAGGTCGACGACGCCGCGGAAGTGCTCCTCCTGGCCGATCGGCAGCTGCACGGGAACGGGCCGCGCGCCGAGCCGGTCGACCATCGACTGCACCGACGCGAAGAAGTCGGCGCCGACGCGGTCCATCTTGTTGATGAAGGCGATCCGCGGCACGCCGTACCGGTCGGCCTGGCGCCAGACGGTCTCCGACTGGGGCTCGACGCCCGCGACGCCGTCGAAGACGGCCACCGCGCCGTCGAGCACGCGCAGCGAGCGCTCGACCTCGACTGTAAAGTCCACGTGCCCGGGCGTATCGATAATGTTCACCCGGAAGTCGCGCCAGAACGCCGTCGTCGCAGCCGACGTGATGGTGATACCGCGCTCCTGCTCCTGGACCATCCAGTCCATGACTGCGGCACCCTCGTGCACCTCGCCCATCTTGTACGTGCGGCCGGTGTAGTAGAGGATCCGCTCCGTCGTCGTCGTCTTGCCCGCGTCGATGTGGGCCATGATCCCGATGTTCCGCACACGGTCGAGCGCGACCGCTCCCTTCGTCATCTCCATCGTGCTCACCAGCGGTAGTGCGCGAAAGCCTTGTTGGCCTGCGCCATCCGGTAGAGATCGTCCTTCTTCTTGTACGCACCGCCCTGC
>JBKJWA010000314.1:0-7845 GCA_046716705.1 Gaiellaceae bacterium | reverse complement strand
CAACATGAGCCGCTGCATCTTCTGCGGCTACTGCGAGCTCGCGTGTCCGTTCGACGCCATCACGCTCGGCACCGAGTACGAGATCTCGGAGTACTCGCGCGACGACCTCATCTACACGAAGGACATGCTGCTCGAGCCGCCGATCAAGACCGTGCCGGTTGCGGACCCCGAGGAGTACGACACGCCCGATCCCTTCTACAAGAGGCGCTCGTGACGCTCGTCGCGGCTTCGGCAGGAGACATCACGGTGTGGGTCGTGTGGGTGGCGGCGGCCGCGGCCTGCCTGCTGTCCGCCGTCGGTGTCGTGAGCTTCGCCGACCCCTTCTACTCCGCGCTCGCGCTCATCGGCAACCTCGCGTCCCTCGCCGTCCTCTACCTCCTGTTGTCGGCGGAGTTCGTCGCCGCGGCGCAGGTGCTCATCTACGCGGGCGCGATCGTCGTGATGTTCCTCTTCGTCATCGCCTACGTGGGCGGGCGGACCGATGCGCCGTGGGCGGGGTCGCCGTCCGTACAGACGTGGGCGGCTGTCGTCGCTGCCGGCGCGATCCTCGTTGAGGTGCTCGTCGTCATCGGCGTCCAGGCGGGCGGCGGCGAGCTGTCAAAGCCGGCCGACATCTCGGCAGCCTTCGGCGGCCCGGCAGCGATCGGGGAGCTGTTCCTGACCGACCACCTGCTCGCATTCGAGATCACGTCCATCGTGCTGCTCGTAGCCGCCGTGGGAGGCGTCATCCTCGGTGCCCACGCGCGCCGTTTCGAGGAAGGCGAAGAGCCCTCGTGAATTGTGCGCCTGTAAACGGTGCCAGGCACGAGTTACGTGTCTGTGCCAACTCTGTGCCAAGTTTCTCGCGGCGTCGACGGGGAGTGATGTAGTGCTCGGGCCGGGCGTTGCGTGGTACCTCGCCATCGCCGCGTTCCTCTTCACCGTGGGCGGGCTCGGAGTGCTCCTGCGCCGCAACCCGCTGATCATCCTCCTCTCCCTGGAGCTGATGCTGAACGCGGCGAACCTCACGCTCATCGCCTTCGCGCGGCAGCACGACTCGCTCGACGGGCAGATCTTCGCGCTCGCGGTGATGGCCGTGGCGGCCTCCGAGGTCGTCGTCGGGCTCGGGCTCGTCGTGGCCATGGCCCGACGGAGCGTCGCACTCGACACCGACCGGCTGACGAGCCTCCGCGGCTGAGATGATCCCCGCGGCCTGGATCTGCCTCTTCCTGCCGCTCGCCGGCGCGGTCACGATCACCCTGGCCGGCAACACGATCAACCGCCGCGCCGCGGGCTTCATCGCCACCGGCTCCGTCGCGGGCGCCTTTGTAGCAGCCGTCTGGAGCTTCCTCGCGATGCTCGGTCGCGACGAGGCAGACCGCGCGCAAGCGTCCACGGCTTGGAGCTGGCTCACTGCCGGCAACCTCGACTTCGGCCTCGAGATCTACGTCGACCAGCTGGCGGTCTTCATGATGCTCGTCGTCTCCGGCGTCGGCGCGCTCATCGTCGCGTACTCGATCGGCTACATGGACTCGGTCGACGAGGAGCGGCGCTTCTTCGCGTACATGGCGTTCTTCGTCTTCTCGATGCTGCTGCTCGTCGAGGGCGGAAACCTCCTGATGCTGCTCGCGGCCTGGGGCCTCGTCGGCCTCTCCTCGTATTTGCTGATCGGCTTCGAGCACGAGCGGCCGGCCGCCGTCGCCGCCGCGAAGAAGGCGTTCATCATGAACGCCTTCGGAGACGCGACGTTCGCGCTCGCGCTCTTCCTCCTCATCCAGCAGACGGGCGTGCTCGGGTACGAGGCCGTCTTCGCCGAGGTGGACGGGCTGAGCTCGACCATGGCCACGCTCGTCGCGCTCGGTCTCCTCGGTGGAGCGGTCGCGAAGTCGGCGCAGCTGCCGCTCCAGACGTGGCTCCCGGACGCGATGGAAGGCCCCACGCCGGTCTCCGCGCTCATCCACGCGGCGACGATGGTCGTCGCCGGCGTCTATCTCGTCTTCCGCACGGCGCCGGTGTTCGAGGCTGCGCCCGAGGTGCAGGACACCGCCGCCATCCTCGGCGCGCTGACGCTCGTCGCCGCCGGCCTGATCGCGCTCGTGCAGACCGACATCAAGCGCGTCATCGCGTACTCGACGATGTCCCAGATCGGGTACATGTTCCTCGCCGTCGGCATCGGCGCGTACGCGACCGGGATGTTCCACCTGCTGACGCACGCGTTCTTCAAGGCGCTGCTCTTCCTCGCGGCGGGCATCCTCATCCACGCGCTGGCAGGCGAGCAGGACCTACGGCAGATGGGCGGTCTCAGGAAGCTCATGCCGTTCACGTACGTCGCGTTCCTCGTCGGCGCGCTCGCGCTCGTCGGTGTACCGCCGTTCTCCGGCTTCTTCTCGAAGGACCCGATCCTCGGGAACGCGCTCGACGCGGGCGACCTCGGCTACGTGCTGTTCGGGCTCGCGGCCTTCGGGGCATTCCTCACCGGCCTCTACACGTTCCGCATGATCTTCCTCGCCTTCGGGGGCGAGCCGTCGGAGGACGTCCGGGCGCGCTACCACCCGCACGGCGGCAAGGAGGGGCCCCCGTCGATGGTCGGCGTCGTCGGCATCCTCGCGATCCTCTCGGCGGTTGCGGGCTTCCTGCAGTACGCGCCGTACTGGACGCCGGTGGAGGACTTCCTCGAGCTGGTGGCCGAGCCGCTCGTCCACGCGACGAACGGCCAGGAGACGTTCGCGAGCATCGTGGCCGTCGCGCTCGGCCTGACCGGGGTCGCGGTCGCCTGGCTCGTCTACTCGGCGAAGCGACTGCGCGCGCCGCGGCCGTGGGCGGCGCTCGAGGAGAAGCTCTACTTCGACGATCTCTACGACGCGCTCTTCTACCGGCCGTCCGTCGCGACGGCGAGGCTCCTGTACGCGCTCGTGGAGGGACCGCTCGTCGGCGGCTCGCTGAGCGGCATCACCTCCGGCACGGGCAGGCTTGCCGGCTACGTCCGGTCCTTGCAGACGGGCATCGTGCGGACGTACGTCCTCGCGGTCGCGGGCGGGCTGGCCATCCTCGTCCTCGTCTTCATCTCGGTGTCGTACCGCTGATGGGCAACTGGGTGTCCACCGCGCTCATCGTGCTGCCGGCGGCGGGTGCGCTCGTCGTCTGGCTGCTCCCGTGGCCGCGCGCCGCCGCCGGAGCGATCGCGCTCGTCGTGAGCCTCGCCGAGGTCGGTCTGTGGATCGCAGCGCTAGTCGACTTCGACTTCACGCAGGCGGGCAGCGCGCTCCAGTACGAGGAGCAGGCGACGTGGTTCGGAGATCTCGGCGTTTCGTACCACGTCGGCTTCCTCGGCGTCGGGCTCTGGCTGGCCGGCCTCGCGGTCGTCTGCCAGGCGGCGGCCGTCGCCTACGCGATGCGAGCCGGCCGCGACAGGCCGCGCGCGTACTTCGGCCTGATGCTCCTCCTCACGGCCGCGATCGTCGGCGTCTTCTGCGCGCAAGATCTGTTGCTCTTCTACGTCTTCTGGGAGGCGATGCTCATCCCGCTCTACCTCCTCGTCGGCGTCTGGGGAGGAGAGGGCAGGCAGCGCGCGACGCTGCTCTTCGTCATCTACACGATGGCCGGCTCGCTGCTGATGCTCGCCTCGATCATCGTCTTCGGCCTCTCGGAGGGAACGTTCGACCTCATCGAGCTCGGCCAGGAAGGCACGTCTACGTGGCTGTTCCTCGGCTTCGTGGCGGCCTTCGCCGTCAAGGCGCCACTATTCCCGTTCCACGGCTGGCTGCCGTCCGCCTACCGCGAGGCGCCGGCGGAGGTCGCGGGCGTGCTCTCGGGCGTCGTCTCGAAGGCGGCCGCGTACGGCTTCCTCTACATCGCGATCGTCCTCTTCCCGGGCCCGGCCAAGGACCTGCGGGTGCCAATCCTCGCCCTCGCCGCAGTGGGCCTCGTCTACGGCTCGCTGCTCGCGTTCCGGGCGCGTGACATGCGCGGCGTGATCGCGTACTCGAGCCTCGCGCAGCTGAGCCTGATCATGCTCGGGCTCTTCGCGACGAATCTCGCCGGGTGGAACGGCGCGCTGCTCCAGATGGTGAACCACGGCCTGCTCTCGGTGACGCTGTTCATGCTCGCCGGCCTCATCGAGGTGCGGACGGGAACAGGCAGCTTCGACCGGCTCAGCGGGATGGCCCGTGGGCGGCCGGCGCTCGCGGCGGTGCTCATGGTGACAGGAGTGATCGCGCTCGCCGTCCCGGGGTCGGCCGCGTTTGCCGGCGAGTTCCTCATCCTCACGGGTGTCTTCGACACCGGCTGGGGCTGGGCCGCCGTCGGCGCGATCGCGATCGTCCTCGCCGCGATGTACATGCTGCGCCTCATCTCGGCGGTGCTCCACGAGCGCACCGGCAGCTCTGTGCCAGGCGACGCACGGGACCTTCGCCCGCTCGAACTGGCAGTGATCGTGCCCCTCATCGCCTGCCTGCTCGCACTTTCGGCATGGCCGGCGGCCGTCACCGACCACAGCTTCGGCCAGAGGGACGACTTCCCGGCGCTCTTGGATCTCCTCGAGGCGCCCGAGTGACGCTCGCGGCCATCACCACGCCGTCCGTCGCCTGGTACGCGCTCGCGCCGATGCTCGTCCTGCTCGCCGGGAGCGGCATCTGCGTGCTCGCGGCGGTGTTCCTGCCGGAGAGCTGGCAGCTTCCGGCCGGCGCCGTCACCGCGGTCGGGTGCTTCGTCGGCGCGGCCGTCACCGCCGCGCTCCTCTTCGCAGACAGCGAGCGGCCGGAGGGCATCGTCGCCGGCGCAGCGGTACGAGACCGACTCGGGTCCTTCTCGGGGCTCGTCATCTGCGCGATCGGCCTGCTGGCGGCCGCCGTCGCAGCGAGACATGCCCTCGAAGGCCACCGCGCCGAGTACTACGCGCTCCTCCTCGCCGCGGCCGCGGGAATGGTGTTCCTCGTCACGGCAACGAACCTCATGACGCTCTTCCTCGGGCTCGAGTGGTTCTCGATCGCGCTCTACGTGCTCTGCGCGTACGACGTCCGCGTCAAGGGCTCGCTCGAGGCGGGCCTGAAGTACCTCGTCGTCGGCGGCTTCGGCTCCGCCGTCCTGCTCTTCGGCTCGGCGTTTGTCTACGGGGCGACGGCCGAGCTCGGCTTCTCGGAGATCGCCGCGGCGACCGCGCAGCAGGGGCTCGGCGACGATCTCTTCCTGCTCGCCGGCCTCGCGATGATCGTGGTCGGGCTCGCCTTCAAGATCTCGGCGGCGCCGTTCCACATGTGGACGCCGGATGTGTACGAGGGGGCTCCGACACCCGTGACGGCCTTCATGGCCGCGGCGACGAAAGTGACTGCGCTCGTGCTCGCGCTCCGTCTCCTGACGACGGCATTCCCGGACGAGGCCGAGCTGTGGACGATCGCCCTCGCCGTCATCGCGTGCGTCTCGCTCGCCGTCGGCAATCTCGCCGCCCTCACGCAGACGAGCCTCAAGCGGCTGCTCGCGTACTCCTCCGTCGCGCAGGCGGGCTTCCTGTTGATCCCCGTCGCGGCCGGCAACGAGGCAGGTGGCACGGCGCTGCTCTTCTACCTCGTCCCGTATGGAGCGGCATCGCTCGGCGCTTTCGCCGTCGTCGCCGCGCGGGAACGCGAGCTCGGGCGCCCGGCGACGCTGGAGACGATGGGCGGCCTGGGCTGGGAGCGACCGATGCTGGGAGCCGCGATGTGGGTCTTCATGCTGAGCTTTGCCGGCCTGCCGCTCACAGGAGGCTTCGTGGCGAAGTTCTACGCCTTCGCGGCGGCATGGGATCGCGGCTGGACGTGGCTCGTGGTCGTCGGCGTGATCGCGACCGCCGTCAGCATCTACTACTACCTCGCGGTCATCCGCTCGCTCTACATGCGCCCCGCGATGCCGATGACCGCGCCCGCGGGTGGCCAGCCGCCGCGCGAGCTCGCGCTTTCTGCCGCGGTTGTGGCGTCCGTGGTCGTCGTCGTCGGCTCGTTCTTCGCCGTCGAGCCGCTCATCGACCTCGCGCGCGAAGCCGCGACTTCGCTCAGCTTCCCGTACTAGGATCGCGGCGTGCCCGGAACACTCACCTGGCTCGGCCATGCGACCTTCCGGATCGACACGCCGGGCGGCAAGCGGGTCTACGTCGACCCGTTCCTGAACGGCAATCCGAAGTGCCCCGAGTCAGAGCTCGAACCTGACCGCGTCGACCTCATCCTCCTCACGCACGGGCACGACGACCACGTCGGCGACACGATCGCGCTCTACGAGAAGTTCTCACCGCGGGTGATCGCGCCTGTAGAGCTGCGCTGGTGGCTGGAGACGCAAGGGGTCGCGAACGCGCAGGGCTCGGACCCCAACAAGGGCGGGACGGTCGACGCGGACGGCATCAAGGTCACGCTGACTGACGCGAACCACTCGAGCTCGATCGCGAACGCGTACACGGGCGAGCCGGTGGGCCTCATCGTCACGCTGGAGGACGGCTTCACGCTGTACTTCGCAGGCGACACGAACGTCTTCGGCGACATGGCGCTCATCCGCCGGCTGTACGAGCCGAAGCTCGCCGTGCTGCCGATCGGCGACCACTACACGATGGGCCCGAAGGAAGCCGCCGTCGCGCTCGAGCTACTCGGCGCCGAGCGTTGCTTGCCCTGTCACTGGGGGACGTTCGGTCTCCTCACGGGTACTCCGGACGCGCTACGCGAGCTCGCGCCGGCCGGCGTCGAGATCCTCGACGCCGAGCCCGGCGGCACCGTCGAGCTGTGAGAGAGCGCTGGCTCGGCGCCACCGGCCGGAAGGTGCCGGAGATCGTCGTCGAGGGCGCCTTCGACCTGCCCGCGGAGACGCTCGTGCTCGACGGCCTCGACGCCGGAGCGCTCCGGGACGCGTTCGACAAGGGCCGGCCGGTCGCCGTGCGTGCGGACACGGCGGACGGCGTGCGAGCGGCGCTGGCGCGACCCGAGGTCTCGTGTGTCGTCGTCCCGGCAAGTCGCCGCGAGCTCACGACGCTCGACCTGCGCGCGCTCACCTATGGCTGAGAGCGTTTCGCTCGTCGCGACGTACTCGATCGCTGCGTGCGACCTCGAAACCGAGCAGTGGGGCGTCGCCGTCCAGTCGAAGTTCCTCGGTGTCGGCGCGATCGTTCCCTGGGCAGAGCCACACGTGGGCGCTATCGCGACGCAGGCGTTCGCGAACCCACGCTACGGCCCCGACGGCCTCGCGCTCCTGCGTGAAGGGCTCAGCGCCGAGGAGGCTGTCGAGCGCCTGACCGCCGCGGACGACGGCCGTGCCGAACGGCAGCTGGGCGTCGTCGACGGCGAAGGCCGCTCCGCGACGTTCACCGGGGAGGAGTGCAACGAGTGGGCGGGGGGTCGTACAGGCGAGTGCTACGCGGCGCAGGGGAACATCCTCGTGTCCGAAGCAACGGTCGACGCGCTTGCGGAGACCTTCGAGGGAAGCGCGGACACGCCTCTTTCCGTGCGGCTCCTCGACCGCCTCGATGCTGCCCAGGCGGCCGGCGGCGACAGCCGCGGACAGCAGTCGGCCGCGCTGCTCGTCGTCAAGCGCGACGCGGGGTACGCCGGGCTCTCCGACTCCCTCGTGGACCTACGCGTCGACGACCACGAGCGGCCGCTCGAGGAGCTGCGCCGGCTCTACGCTCTCCACAGGGAGGTGTTCAAGCGTGAGTAGCTACGAGGTGCTGAGGATCGACGACCTCGACCGAATCACGGTCGAGCAGGGCCTCGAGTGGCGGCCGATCCGCCGCCGCCTCGGCATCCGCGCGTTCGGCATGAACGCGTACACGGCCGAGAAGGCCGGCGACCACGTGGTCGAGGAGCACAAGGAAGGGTCAGGCCACGAGGAGGTCTACATCGTGATGACTGGCCTCGC
>JBKJWA010000313.1:0-10985 GCA_046716705.1 Gaiellaceae bacterium | reverse complement strand
GAGTCGGCGACGTGCCAGTAGCCGGACGCGATCTTCGTCAGCAGGCTCAGCATCGCGTTGCCGAGATAGCGCGCGTGGGGAATGAGGTTCCACGCCTCGCCCGAGACGAGCCGGTTCGCCTTCGCGTAGTCGGCGTCGCCGGCGACGACCGGCCGCGCGATGGCCTCCAGCTCGTCCGGGGGCATCTGGTTGTCGGCCGCCATCACGCACGTGACGTCGATGCGGTCGGCGATCGCCTGCCGGTAGCCGGTGACGATGGCCGCGCCGACGCCGCGGTTCCTCTCATGGCGGATTAGCTGGACGCGCCCGTCCGACCCGGCGGCCTCGACCGTGCCGTCGCGCGAGGCGTCGTCCACGACGTAGATGCGGTCGACGAACTCGGGGATGCCCGCCAGCGTCTCGGGGAGCAGCTTCTCCTCGTCGTAGGCGGGCACGACGACGGCTACGGTCTTGCCGTCGAGCATGGCTCAGGCGGTACGAGGTGCCATACGAGCCGCGACCGGATCCCAGAGCAGCGCCGCCACGATCCCGAGCAGGAAGCCGATGAACGCGCCGACGAGCACGCTCGTGCGCCGGCTCGTCGGCTCAGTTCGCACAGCGACCGCCGCCGCCGTGATGCGGCTCGCCTCGATGTCCTTCGCGAGCGACACCGCACGCGTCGTGTTGAAGCGGTTGATCTCCAGCGTGGCCAGGCGCTGCTCTGCAAGCGTGATCTCCGAATTGAGGTTCGTGAGCGCGACGAGCTTCTCGACGGGGCTCAGGCTGCGGTCGCCGACGATTTCTCTCTGCGACGTGCGCGCGCCCGACAGCCGCGCCTTCACGAGCCCGATCTGCGTGTCGATGTACGCGAGCTGCTGGTCGAGGGTGTCGATCTTCGTGTTCGTGTACGCACCCACCTCGTCCACGGCCTGCTTCGCGAGATGGTTCGCTGCGGCTGCCGTCCTCGCGCGGTTGGAGCCCGTGACCTGGATCGACAGCAGCGGCGCCGGAAACGCCTGCCTGGTGGTCGACGTTCCCGGGATCGGCCGAACCGTGACGTGGTCGCGGAGCTTCGAGGGCTTGAGGCCGGCGACCGAGGCGGCCCTCTGGATCGCCTCCTCGCTCGTCACGAAGGCCTGGACGAGGCCAAGCGTCGTCGGCGACGTCGTGACCGCGGCGGCGGAGTCCGGCGCGAGCGGCTGGCCGAGGTACACCTGTGCCGTGGCCTTGTAGATCTTCCCGTCCGAAAGCGAGACGAGGAAGCCGATGAGCGCGCCGAGTACCGCGCCGACGACGAGCAGCCACCAGCGGGCGGCGATCGTCTGGGCGTAGCGCCCGAAGTCGACCTCCTGCTCTGCCTCCAGCTCGACCGCGGATTGCCGCTCTGAATCGGGGCTCATGGCGCGCTGACTGTAGTTGAAGCCCATTCCCACTGGGCCCACAAGCCGTCCTCGAGCGAGACCGTCGGCGCCCAGCCGAGCTCGGAGCGGATGCGTGTCGTATCCGCGTTCGTGCGCCGCTGATCGCCGGGAACCGGGTCGTGCCGGCGAATCTCCAGCGTGCGACCGGCGAGGTCTTCGAGAATCGCGATCGCCTCCCGCACCGACGCCTCGACCCCGCCGCCGACGTTATACGTGCCGGCGCCGTGCTCCATGGCCCTCATCGTTGCGTCCACGACATCATCGACGTACGTCCAGCCGCGCGACTGCTCCCCGTCGCCGTAGAGGTCGAACGGCTGGTCCGTTGCGAGCGCGCGCGCCGCCTTCGTGAACGCCATGTCGGGTCTCTGCCGCGGCCCGAACGCGTTGAAGTAGCGCAGTACGACCGCGTCGAGCCCGAAGCTCCGCCCGTACGCCCGGGCGAGATGCTCGCACGTGAGCTTCGTGATGCCGTAGGGGGAGACCGGCGCCGGCGGCGTGTCCTCGGGCGTCGGGTAGCGCTCCGCCTCGCCGTACACCGACGACGAAGAGGCGAAGACGACGCGGACGCCGTCGCGGGCCGCCGCCTCGAACACGCGCTGCGACGCGAGCACGTTGCGTTCGAGATAGAGCGGGAACACGTCGCCGAAGCTCCGCACGCCGGGCTGGCCGGCGAGGTGGAAGACACCGTCGAAGCCGGCGAAGTCGAGCTGGTCCCTAGCCAGGTCGCGCCGCCGCACGTCCAGCCCCTCGGCGTTCTGCTGCTTGAGATTCGGGTCGTAGTAGTCCGTGAAGCTGTCCATGCCCACGACGTCGTCGCCACGCGCCGTGAGGGCTTCCGCGAGCAGCGAGCCGATGAAGCCGGCCGCGCCGGTGACCAGCCATCTCATAGCGGGCTAGCGTAGTCGGCCGTCCGGGAGCGATTCGCCGCCACCAGCAGCCAACCTGTGACCGCGAGTGCCACCGCGAACATGAGCGCCGAGGCCAGCCCCCACATGTCCGACGGGCCCGGGAGGACGAACGGGTAAACGAAGGCGTTGAGAAGGCTGGCGGCGGCGGCTCCGGCGCCCAGCAGCAGTTGCTCGCGCCGACTGCGCGCGAGCAGCGCGGTGGCGATCGCCCACGCGATGGGGTGCTTCGTCATCGGACGACCTCAGCGTAGAGCCGCTCGTGGGCCTCCGCGGCGCGCTCCCAGGTGAAGGGATCGTTCGCAGGCGGAGCCGGGTGGCGCAGCTGCGCGATGCACGCCTCTGCGAGCGCCTGGGGATCCTCGGAGGGCACGACCGAGCCCGCACCGTGCTCGCGAACCGTCTCGCCGAGCGAGCCGACGTCTGTGACAACGACCGGCCTCCCGTGGCCGAGGGCCATCGCGAGCACGCCCGACGACTCGATCTGCCGATACGGGAGCACCACGACGGCCGCCTCTTCCATCGCGGACGCGACATCGTCGTCGGGAAGGAAGCGCAGGCGCCAGTCGATACGGTCGGCGACCCCGAGCTCGAGCGCCAGATCCTGGAGTGGGGCCGCAGGTTCGATGGGATCGCCGGCCACGACAAGCCGCATGCTGGGCACCTGCTCGGCGATCGCGGGCAGAGCCCGGATCAGCAGGTCGAGCCCCTTCGAGCGGCGGATGAGCCCGAAGAAGAGGAGCGTCGAGCCATGCGGCGGCGCGATCGTGCGCGACGGCGTGAACACGGGATGCGGGATGCGCACGATTTTCCCGCGCTCGACGCCGAGCGCGGCGAGCTGTTCGACCGCGCCCGCCCCGTGCACGACGACGCGATCGACGGTCGCGAACACCCGCCGCCACAGCTCGAGCTTGTCGGCAGTCCGCCGCGGGAGCACGTCGTGGGCCGTGAAGACGACCGGCCGCTCGCGCCGCGTCGCCTCCAGCCAGCGAAGGTCGTAGCGCGGCAGGCCGAGCCACTGCACATGGAGCACGTCGGGGTCGGCACGCGCGATCTCCTTCTGGAGCCGTCGCGCGCTCGGCACGTACTCGAGCCCCTTCACGAGAAACCGCAGGCGCGATCTCGGGTTGCCGCGCAGAATTCGCGCGCTGCGCGTGAAGAACACGTCGTGCTGGCGGTAGCCCTCCGGCGGCGGCAGCTCGGCGAACAGGAAGCGCGCCGTGAAGAGGTCGACGTCGTGCCCTCGCTGCGCCAGCGCCCCGGCGAGGCTGCGGTCGTAGGGAATCGTGTAGCTGACGGGGTCGGCGATGCTGATCTTCACGGCGCGTAGTCTGCTGGTTAGAAACAGAGCTGGGGACAGGATGAATCCTGTCCCCAGCGCAATCTCATATGGACTCCCCCTTCTTCCTTCTCGGCCACGACCGCTCGGGGACGACGATGCTGCGGCTCATCCTCGACCGCGGCGACGTTGCGGTTCCGCCCGAGTCGATGTTTCTCCTCGACGTCGATCCGGGACAGCCCGCAGAGGACGTGCTGCGCGCCGCGTGGAACCACCCGCGCGTGCGGCTGTGGGGCCTCCCGGGCGAGCCTCCCGCGGTGCCGGCCGGGCTGAACGGCATGGACGCTTTCCGCTTCGCCGTCAGCGCGCCGTTCGTTGCGTACGCCGAGCGGGAGGGGAAGAAACGCTGGGGGGACAAGACGCCCGCGTACATCGGCCACGTCGACCGGCTGGCCACGATCTGGCCGGACGCGCGCTTCGTCCATCTCATCCGGGACGGGCGTGACGTCGCACTGTCGGTGATGAACGTCCCCTTCGGCCCGAACAACGCCTGGGCGGCCGCACGCTCGTGGGCGAGGGTCATCCGCCAGGGTCACAAGGCGGCCGAGCGCTATCCGGGCCGCGTGCTCGAGGTGCGCTACGAGGATCTCGTCTCGAAGCCTGCGGAGACGGTGGCTGCGGTGTGCGACTTCCTCGGGCTCGGCTACTCCGACGACATGCTCGCCATCGAG
The DNA here is from genome assembly GCA_046716705.1 of Gaiellaceae bacterium. GTDB lineage: Bacteria > Actinomycetota > Thermoleophilia > Gaiellales > Gaiellaceae > PALSA-612. The sequence goes on along the minus strand of JBKJWA010000313.1, from coordinate 6,670 downwards.
CAGACCGACCGTTCGAAGGTCGTAGCCGACCAGTCCGCGTGGTTCACGAACGTCTGGAGCGGGATCACGACGGCGGCCGTCGGCAAGTGGCGGACGGAGCTGACGCCGCGCCAGATCGACGCGTTCGAGACCGTTGCGGGGGACGAGCTGCGCGCGCTCGGCTACGAGACGGGTGGCGCGACGTCGTCGCTGGCGCTCGTGCCGGCGTACGCGGCCCACGACGCGGTCATGCGCGGCGTGAACTTCGTCCGCCTGCGGCTCGTGCAGGAGCGCGGCCGGGAGGTGCGGCACGTGCTCAGGCGGAAGCTCGCGCGATGAGCCTCTTCAAACGTATCGCTGACCCGTTGCTCGCGCTCGTTGCCCTCGTCGTTCTCAGCCCGGTGTTCCTCGCGATCTCGCTGTGGATCGCCATCGAGTCGGGCAGGCCGATCTTCTTCGTCTATCCGCGCGCGGGCAAGGACGGACGGTCGTTCCGCATGGTGAAGTTCCGGACGATGGTGCAGGACGCCATCGAGCTCGGGCGCTCGACCGGCATCAGCCGCGATCCGTTCGGCGTCGTGAAGGACGATCCGCGTATCACCGGCGCCGGGCGCTGGCTGCGCCGGACGAGCCTCGACGAGCTGCCGCAGCTCGTCAACGTCCTCCTCGGGCAGATGAGCCTCGTCGGGCCGCGTGCCGACCTCGTCGAGCAGGCGGTGCACTACACGGACGAGGAGGCGCGGCGCCTCACTGTCCTCCCCGGCATTACGGGCTGGGCCCAGGTGCACGGGCGCGACAGCGTGACCTGGCAGGAGCGCTTCCGCATGGACCTCTGGTACATCGATAACTGGTCGCTGTGGCTCGATCTCAAGATCATCTTCATGACGTTCGGCGAGCTGTTCCGCGGCGAGCCCGAGCCGATCGAGGACGAGCTCAACATCGAGCGGGCGCACGCCGCCGACGAGTGAGGGAGGTTCCGGCCGCCGAGTGGGACGAGCTCCTCGCCGAGCTCGGCTGCGCAGACGCCTACCTCCTGCGCGCGTACGTCGAGGCGAGCTGCGTGCTCGATCCCGGCGAGCCGGTCCTGCTCGAGCACGACGGTGTCGTGATGGCCTGCATCGTTCGCGCGATTCCCGGCTCGGATCTCCAAGACGTGACCACACCGTATGGCTACGGCGGGCCGGTCGGCAGCGGCGACTTCCACCAGGCGTACGAGCGCTGGTGCGCCGAGCGCGGAGTCGTCTCGACGTTCGTCCGCTACCACCCGCTGTTCGAGAACCACCGCGGGGCGCCGCACGCCACGTACGCGAGCCCGACGGTTGGCTGGCCGCTCGAGGGTGACCTGCTCACCAGCATGCACGGCAAGCACCGCAACGTCGTCCGCAAGGCCCAGAAGGCAGGTGTGGCCGTCGATGTGGCGGCCGCGCCAGACGACTTGTCCGCGTTCGTAGCGCTGTACGAGCAAACGATGGAACGCCAGGACGCAGCTGGTTACTACTTCTTCCCGCCTGAATACTGGGAGCGGCTCACGGCGCTCGGGGGCAACCTCGTCCGCTTCGACGCTCTGGCCGGCGGGGACGTCGTCGCATCCGCACTCTGTCTACGCGGCGATCGCTGGCTCCACTACCACCTTGGGGCGACGGCCGACTCCGCGCGAGACCTGGGTGCCTCGAACCTCTTGCTCTACACGGCCGCGCTCTGGGGGCAGGCACAGCATCTGGAGGAATTCCATCTCGGCGGTGGGGCAGGAGGCGAGGAAGATTCACTCTTGGCCTTCAAGGAACGTTTCACCCCGGGTGGGCGGCGTGAGTTCTGGGTCGGGAAAGCTGTGCACGATGAGCCTGGCTATCGCCGACTGATTGGTAGCGCCGAGATCAGCCTCGACGGCTTCTTCCCCGCCTACCGGGAGGCCGAATGAAGCATGCGGACTACAACTGGGGGCCATTTCTCGTTCTGACGTTCAAAGACGGCAGCTGGGGTCTCTATGTCGGTCCGCGGCGCAGCCGGCTTGGCTTCTGGTTCGAGATTGGCTTCGACAGGTGGCTTCCGTTCTGCTTTGAGTGGCGCCTGGGTCGACCTGCGGATCGCCCGTGGGAGTGGACGCGCAGGGGCTACGACGACGAACCTCCCGCGCGACCGGACTCCTCGACGACTAAATGACGAAGCCCGGCTTGCGCCGGGCTTCGCTGGTCGAAACGGGCTGTCGCCCGCGCACAGCTGAGACCTACTCACAGTGTAGTGATCGGTGGGCGGAGGGCGCCGGACTCGAACCGGAGCTGACGAATCAGCCGCACAGTCTCAGCTGTACATCCCGCCTTGGGATTTCAACCCTCCGCCACCTGTTCGCGGTAGGCGCTCCCAGGCCGCCGAAGTGCTCTGGGAGCTGGCTGGCGCAGATTTGGCGCTAAGGAGTGCCCGGGGCCTTGTCCGACACGGCCGGCACATCGCCGCCGCTCTCAGCGGTCCACCGGCTTTCGCGTCTCCAGCGCCTGCCAGAACTCCTCTTCACTGACGTGGAGCTGGTACCGCAAGATCGCACGGAACCGACCGGGGCTCATCGTCTTTCGTGACGAGTACGAGCGGTGCGTTCGCAGCACCGTCCCATCGGGCAGCACCTTCTCGAAGTGGACATGTCCCGTGCGCCGAACCTCACGCCACACGTCGATTCGGCAGAATCGCTCGACCTGACCCCAGTTCGGCGTCCTCACGCAGCGCCGAGCAAGTCGAGCTGCTCGCCCGGCGGCGTCAGCGCGAAGCGGAGCAGCCACGGCGCGTGCGCCGCCCGGTCGGTCGCGGCGTAGAACGCCGGGCGCTCGAAGAAGTCGGCCGCGTAGGCGCGAAGCTCCACGAGCAGGTCGGCGACCGCCGCGTCACGGCCCGAGCCGAACCCGAGCAGCCCGAAGCGAGGAAGCGCCACCGTGACCTCGGCCGCGTCTTCGATCACCTCGAGCTCGAACTCGAAGTCCGCTAGGTGCCGAGCGAGATCGTCGGTGCGTACGAGCAGCATCCGCTCCTTCCCGCGGTGACGGCTGACGATGCTGGGGCGGTGCTCGTGCACCACCCGCGTCATCACGTCCGAGAGTTCGGCCTTGGCGCGCGAGAAGTCGATCGAGGGGAGAGCGAGGATGTCGTCAGTGTCCACTCCTCGCACAGAGTAGTCAGGTTGACCAATTTGGACAAGTCTGTGCGTGAGCGTGCTCAGCGTGTGCCCGGGGCCTTGTCCCAGACAGCCGGGACGCCGCGCTCGGCGTAGTTCTTCAGCGACTCGACCGTCCCCCACGTGACGAGCGTGTAGTACCGCGCGAGGCCCGGGCGCCGCGCGGCCTCGGCGAGGAACGCGAGTTGCCCCAGCCACGCGAGCCGGTAGACGCCTCCGCGCCGCGCGAGCAGGAAGCTCGAGCCGAGCAGACCGAGGTGCAGCACGCCGGTGCAGAAGCGAAGATGCCGATGGGACAGGAGCTTCACGAGGTACCCCGGCGGCAGGTCCCGAAGCATCTCGCCCTTGTGGAGCATGAGCCAGCCGTGTTCGAACATCCGCACCTTCCGGCGATACTCGTCCTCGACGTCCGGCGTCGGCTTCTCGAAGGCGAGCGCCTCGCCGTCGTACACCGCCCGCCGGCCGCGCTGAACCATGAGGTACGGGAACGAGAGATCGTGGCCGAAGCGCGGATCGACGTCCGCGTAGTCTGATCGCCGCACGGCGTAGATCGAGCCGTACCCGCCGGTGAGCGAGCCCGTCTCCGACTCCCGCTCGCGCAGCCACGTCTCCATCCGCCAGTAGACGCCCTCGACGTTCGTGCCGTCCGCGTCCTCGAGCACGAGCCGGCCGCAGCAGTAGGCGACCTCGGGATCGGCGAACGCGCGCACGAGCTTGCGCAGAGCGTCCGGCGCCCAGGTCGCATTCGCGTCCGAGAACGCGACGACGTCGGACGCGGACTTCGCAACGGCAAGGTTCTGGGCCGCCACCTTTCCGCCTCGCGGGCACTCGAGCAGCGAGACGCGCGGCTCGCGCCCTTCGATCTCGCGAACGATCTCGTGCGTGCCGTCCGTGGACGCGTCGGATGCGACGACGATCTCCACGAGCTCCGGCGGGTAGTCGAGCGCGAGAAGGTTCTCGAGGCGGCGAGCGATCACGTCCTCCTCGTTGTGCGCGGCGACGATCACCGTGACCGTGGGCAAGATGTCGCCGCGCCGCACCGGCCGCGGTGCAATCCGAGCCGAGACGGCGGCCGCCGCCGGATAACCAACGTGAGTCCAGGCGAGAGCCGCGAGGCTGCCCCAGAAGATCTTCCGCATCAGGCGAGCTCCCGGAGCAGCTCGCGGTAGCGGCCGAGCGCGACGTGCGTATCCGCGTGCTCCGCCGCGTACGCACGGCCGAGCGCGCCCATCGCCGCGAGGTCGTAGCGCCCGGCGTGCATGTCGCGGATCGTCACGGCAACGAGCTCCGGCCGCCCCGGCGGAATGACCACGCCGCAGCCGACCCGCTCGACCAACCGGGCCGTCTCGCTCTCGTCCTCGGCCGCGACGATCACCGGCCTTCCCGTCGCCATGATCCCGTACAGGCGACTCGGCACTACGTACCCCGACAGCCCTTGCACGAGGCCAACGAAGTGGACGTCGGCGGCGGAAAGCGACAAGGGCAGCAGCTCGCGCGGCTGGTACGGCAGGAATTTCACGCGGTCCACGACGTCCAGCAGCTCCGCCAGCCCGACGATCTCCCCGTGTCGGGCGCCGAAGCCGACGATGATGATCCGCAGGCCATCCAGGTCGCGCAGGAAGGTCGCCGACCGGACCAGCACGTCAAGGTTCTGTGCGTGGCCGACGTTCCCCGAGTGCATGACGACGAACGTTCCGACGAGCCCGTGCTGCTCTGCCCATTCGTTGTCGCGAGGCCGCGGCGACGTCTCCTTCGTGTCGATCCAGTTGGGGATGACGCGGATGCGCTCCGCCCGCGCGCCCTTCTCCTCCAGTCGGAGCCTCATCGTTTCGCCGATCGCCACGACACGGTCGGCGCGCGTGAGATAGAGGCGGACCAGCCGGCGCAAGACGTCGACGAGCAGCCGTGACTCGAGGCGGCCGACCTTGGTGGCGATCTCGGGGAAGACATCCTGCGAGATGACGAGCAGCGGCACGCCGAACCGCCTCGCGACCGCTAGGCCGACATCCCCGACCATCGGCGGATCGGTCATGCAGAGGACGATGTCGGGGCGCCGACCGCCGAGACCGGCGGCGAGCGCGCTTCCGACGAAGGTGACGTAGTTGAGGGCGCGCAGCCCCAGGCGCGAGCGCTCGAATGCCGTCGAGGGGACGCGAGTGATCCGCACGCCGTTTCGCGTCTCGCGCCGCGGCAGGTCTTCGTGAGCGTGGAGCACACCCGTGAGGACACGGATGTCGAACTCGCCCGCAAGAGCCTCGCAGAGCTCCGTCAGGAGCTGGGCGGTGGCCTCCACGCCCGGCCAGTAGTACTGGTTGACGACGAGCAGGCGTGGTTTCGCTGCGTCGCTCACGGCGGAGAACGCTACCGTCCCGCGGATGGAGGGCACCGCATTACGAATCCTGTTCGCCGCACCTGCGTGGTGGCCAGCCGTCGCCTTCGGCGGGCCGATCCCGGTGACGCGCGAGCTCAGCGAGCGGCTCGCGGCACGCGGGCACGCCGTCGAGGTGGTGACGACAGCACTCGTCGACCTGCACACCCGGCCTGCTGCACATACGCGAACCGAGCTGCTCGACCACGTCGGCGTCACGTACCTCGCGACGCCGGTCAGCTACCGGTGGATGGGCATCACGCCGACACTGCCCATGGCCCTCGAGCGGATGGAGCGGCCCGACGTCGTCCACGTGCTCGGCTTCCGCGATCCTGTCTCGACGGGGGTGGCTACGTGGGCGCGCGTGCGTCGCATCCCCTACGTCTTCGAGCCGCTCGGCATGTTCGAGCCACGCCTGCGCAAGGTGGCGCTCAAGCGCGCACTCGACGCGACGCTCTACCGCGGCGTCGCGGGCGGCGCGGCAGCGGTCGTCGTCAGCTCCGAGCGCGAGGCAGAGCATGTGCGGGCGGGCGGCGTCCCGGCGGGTCGCGTGCGCGTACGGGGCAACGGCTTCCCCAACCCGGACTCGATGCCGCCAGCGCGGGGTGTGCTACGCGTCGAGCTCGCGATCCCAGTCGGAGCGCCGATCGTGCTCTACGTGGGGCGCATCGCCTCAGGCAAGGGCGTCGAGCACCTGCTCGCCGCGGTTCGCGAGCTCAGGGATGCACACCTCGTGCTCGTCGGGCCGGACGACCGCCACGGCGCCATCCGCCAGGTACACACGGCGCAACGTGATCCTCGGACCGCCGGACGCCTGCACGCCCTCGGAGCGACGGTCGAGCCGCCCCTCCACCTCTACGCCGAGGCGAACGTGTTCTGCCTGCCCTCCGCCGGCGAGAGCTTCGGCATGGCTGCGGCCGAGGCCGCTGCCGCCGGCACGCCAGTCGTCGTCTCGGACCGCTGCGGCATCGCGGGTTTCTTCGAAGAGGACGAGGCGCTCGTCGTTCCTCATGACGCGGCGGCGGTGACCGAGGCGCTACGGCGCGTGCTGGTAGACGAGGAGCTGCGCCGGTCGCTCTCCGCCGGCGGCGTGGCCGCAGCGCGGCGCATGTCGTGGGAGCACGTGACCGACCTCCAGGAGGAGATCTACCGGGAGGTGGCGGCTT
>JBKJWA010000312.1:0-10302 GCA_046716705.1 Gaiellaceae bacterium | reverse complement strand
TGCTGATGTTCGCGTTCTTCGTCCTCTCGACGAGCCCCGGCGTGGACGTCAAACAGTTCGGCATCGGCCTGGCGGCGGGGATCATCTTCGACGCCACAGTGATCCGCGCGCTTCTCGTGCCGTCGATCATGCGCGTCGCGGGCGACTGGAACTGGTGGCTGCCTGCGTGGGCGGGCAAGGTGCTTCGTGTCCGGGCGACGCCGCGACCGGCGCTCGACGAGACCGACTAGCGGCGCCGGCCGTGGCCGCCGCCGCCCGGCGTCTCGATCCGCAGGACGTCACCCGCGCGCAGCGACTGCGACACCTTCGCCGGCAGTTCCTCCCCGTTCACGAGATTACGGCCCGCAGCGCCGTCGTCGCCGCCCTCCCTGCCCGACGGGGAGTGCACGCGGCGCTCGGTGAGCAGCGAGACGCGGCAGTCCTCGAGGACGCGTAGCTCACGGACGACGCCCTCGCCTCCCCGTCGGGCGCCGTCGCCGCCTGAGTCTCTGCGCAACTCATAGCGTTCGACACGCAGCGGATACGAGAGCTCGAGCGCCTCGATCGGCGTGTTCAGCGTGTTCGACATCGCGACGTGGACGGCGCTCGGCCCGTCGGCTTCGGGGCAGGCCCCCTGACCGCCGCCGATCGTCTCGTAGTACGTGAAGCCGCGGTTGCCGAACGTGACGTTGTTCATCGTCCCCTGGCCCTGGGCGGGAACGGGCACGGCCTGGCCGAACGCCGAGAAGACGACGTCGACGATGCGGCTCGAGGTCTCGGTGTTCCCGGCGACGACGGCCGCCGGCGAAGTGGCGTTGACGAGCGAGCCCTGTGGCGCGGAGATGCGAACGGGCGCGTACGCGCCGCCCGACGACGGCAGATCGGGCTCGGTGAGGCAGCGGACGACGAAGTAGCAGGCGGAGCGCGTCACGGCGAGCGGGCAGTTGAGGTTGCCCTCGTGTTGCGCCGACGTTCCGGCGAAGTCGATCTCGATCTCTTCGCCGGCGATCCTGACGGCGACGCGGATCTCCAGCTCCCCCGTGGCCGGCTCCAGGGCGTCCCGTGCTTCGTAGCGACCGTCGGGGAGGCCGGCGATCGCAGCGCGGACGACGCGCTCGGAGTGGCGGTAGAGCTCGTCCATCGCTTCCGTCACCGTGTCCGACCCGCGCCGCTCGACGAGCTCGCCCAGGCGACGCTCCGCGAGCCCGTGGGCGGCGAGCTGGGCGTTGAGGTCGCCGCGACGCTCCTCCGGGTTGCGCATGTTCGCGAGCAGGACGGTCATCAGCTCGTCGTCGAGGCGCACCGGCGGCAGCACGAGCCCCTCCTGGTAGATGTCGGTCGAGCCCGCGGGCAGGCTGGCCGGCTCCATGCCGCCAACGTCGGCGTGGTGCGCGCGCGAGCAGGCGATGCCGCATGGCACGCGCGAGACGAGAGTGATGTCCGGGAGATGCGTGCCGCCGGTGAAAGGATCGTTGACGACATACACCTCGCCGGGCTGCGGATCCCGGGCGAGCACGGCGGCGACGGCCTCCGGCATCGCGCCGAGGTGGACCGGGATGTGCTCGGCCTGGACGATCATCCGGCCGCGCTCGTCGAAGAGGGCAGTCGAGCAGTCGCGCCGCTCCTTGATGTTGGCCGAGAAGGCGGAGCGAACGAGGACCGCCCCCATCTCCTCCGCAACGGCCCGAAGCTGCGCGCCAAGAACTTGGTGCAGAATTTTCACAGTCTGGTCAGTCGAAGTGTGGTTCCATCCCTAACCCCCACCCACCCGGGGGGAATCCAGCAAGTGGCGCCCTCGAGCGCGAGGGCTCGCGGTCCTTCCACGCGGAGCGGCTCGCCCGGAGGCAGCCGCAGCTCGGGACCCGGCCGCACGTCGGCGGTGCGCACGGCCACGAGCTCGATCTCCCGCGTGCGGTCGGCCGAGCCGTACCGCTCCTCGTGCGCCCGATGGAAGCGCTCGGCGAGGTCCGGCCCGAGGGGCACCGTCAGCTCGAACGACTGGCCGCGGTAGCGAAGGTCCGCCTCGCCCTCGGCGGGCAGCTCCCCGGCCTCCTCGAGCGGGCACACGTAGGCGGTGACGGCATCGCGCCGCTCGTCGCTCGCTACGAGGCCGAGCGCGGACAGCACGCCGGCCGCTCCCGGCACGAGCACCGTCTCCGTCCCGAGCTCCTCCGCGAGCGCGCACGCATGCAACGGCCCCGCTCCGCCGAACGCGACGAGCGCGAAGTCGGCCGGGTCGTGCCCGCGCTCCACGGAGACGACCCGCAAGGCACGGAGCATCTCCGCGTTGACGATCTCGATGACGTCCGCCGGGTCGAGGTCACCCAGCGCGGCCTCGGCAGCCGCGTGGTCGAGCTCGAGGCCGCCCGCGAGCGCTGCCGGCAGCCGCCCGAGGAGGAGATTCGCATCGGTGACGGTCGGGCGCGTGCCCCCGCGGCCGTAGCAGGCAGGGCCTGGGCTCGCGCCGGCGCTCTCCGGGCCGACGCGCAGCGCACCACCGGCGTCGCGCCGGACGATGGAGCCGCCCCCGGCGCCGACCGTGTGGATGTCGATCATCGGTAGGCGGATCGGGAGGCCGCCGACGGCGCGCTCCGACGTGCGCTCGGCGCTGTCGTCGGCAATGAGGCAGACATCGGTGGAGGTGCCGCCCATGTCGAACGCGATCGCGTTCTCGATGCCCGCCTGCCGCGCGACCAGCGTCGCCCCGACAACCCCGGCAGCGGGGCCTGACACGAGCACGAGCGCCGGGTGCTCCGCCGCCTCGTCGGCTCCGATGACGCCGCCGGACGAGCGCATGACCAGAGGCGGGGGCAGCCCGGCAGCCGCCGACCGGGAGGCGAGGGCGCGGAAGTAGCGCGCGCAGACGGGCCCGAGGTACGCGTCCGCGGCCGTCGTCGATCCGCGCTCGTACTCGCGGAACACGGGCGCGATCTCGTGGGAGGCGACGACATGCGCGTCGGGCAATCGGCGCCGAAGCTCGGCCGCGACGGCGAGCTCGTGGCTCGGATCCCGAAACGAGAAGAGCGTGCAGACGGCTATCGCCTCGGCATCGACCTCGGGCAGCGTGTCCAGCGCAAGCGGCTCGAGCACGCCGTCCGGCCCGATCCGCTCGCGGACGCCGTAGGACCGCTCCAGCGGGACGAGCGGCTCGGAGTGCTCGGCGCAGAGCCGGTAGAGATGCGCACGCGTCTGCCGGCGCAGGTGCAGCAGGTGCTCGAAGCCGGTCGTCGACACGAAGGCCGTGCGCGCCCCTTTCCGCTCGAGCAACGCGTTCGTCGCGATCGTCGTCCCGTGCGAGAAACGTTCGACGTCGCCCGCGCCGACGGCGGCAGCGGCCGCGAGCACGGACGACTCCTGCTCGGTCTCGGTGGGGACCTTCGCCGTGACGAGGCGGTCGCCGTCGAGCAAGACGGCATCCGTGAACGTGCCGCCGACGTCGACGCCGAGGATGGCCATTGGACGACTCTACTTCCGTGCGAGACCGGCTCAGGGTTGCTCAGCTGTGCGCGCAGATCTTCCGGGGCAACCTCTCCGTGGAGAGAGCCGGGGCGATACCGTGGTAGCAGAGGACGAGAACGTCACGGCGCGCCATGCGCGCGGAGCTTAGTGACCGGTCGAGGCGCAGGCGGCGGCCCGGGCAACCGCACCGTGAACGTCGTGCCTACGCCGAGCGTGCTCTCGAGCATCACGAGTCCGCCCATGCGCTCGCACAGCTCCTTCACGATCGCGAGCCCGAGACCCGAGCTCCAGCGTCCCCCGTCAGGCATGCCCACGCGGTCGTGAAGGTAGAAGCGCTCGAACGCGTGCGGAACGTCCTCCGGCGCGAGCCCGACCCCGGTGTCGACGACCTCGATCACTCCCGGCCGCGCGCGAACGTGCACCGAGCCGCCGGGTGGAGTCGAGCGGAGCGCGTTTTCGACGAGGTTGGAGACGACCTGAAGCACGCGATCGGGATCACCGAGCGCGGGTGCAGCGTCCGACGCGATCGCGTCCAGCTCGACGCCGCTCGCGCGAGCCTCCGCCTCGTACCGGCGGACAGCCTCGCGCGCGACGTCGAAGAGGTCGATCGCCTCGCGATCGATTGCAAACTCGCGGCGGTTCATCCGCGCCAGCTCGAGCAGGTCCCGCACGAGGCGCTCCAGCCGACGCGCTTCCTCGCGAATCGTCGCTGCAGCCTCTTCGGCCGTGAACGCGCCGTCCTCGAGCCCCTCCGCGTAGCCGCGGATTGCCGTGAGCGGGGTCTTGAGCTCGTGGCTCACGGACAGCAGGAAGTTCCGCTCGGCCTCCTTCGCGGTGTGGAGCTGCTCCGCCATCTCGTTGAACGACGTCGCGAGCAGCGCGAGCTCGGCGGAGCCTTCAACGGGCACCGCGTCGGGCGACTCGCCGGCGGCGAGGCTCTGGCTCGCCTCTGCGACACGCCGCACGGGCCGTGCGATCGCCCGCGCGGTGAGGAAGGCGCCGATCGCGGCAAAGAGGGCCGCGATCGCCCCGGCGATGAGCAAGCCCTGGAGGAAGGGCTGCCAGTCCGCGAAGCTCCCTTTCGGACGAAGGAGGACGAAGCCCTTGCCCTGGACGTTGCGGGCCGCAAAGAGATACGTCTCGCCGTTGACGTCGATCGTGCCCTGAACCGGCCGTCGCGCCCGCACCTCAACCAGGTCGTCGCCGCGGAGGTACGTGGAGGGGCCGGCCAGGCCCACGACGTCGATCTGCTGATTCTGCTCGTCGAGAAACGGCCGCAGCCTCTCGAGCCGCGAGAACGGCAGAAGGACGTCCGACTGGCTTTCGCGCTCCGCGATGAGGTCGGCCTGGTGAGCGAGATCGTCGAGGTTCGCCCGCTCGACGGCCTGGCGGGACAGCACGATGCCCACCGCGAAGGTCACGCCGATGGAGAGGACGACGATGACGAGTATCGCGAAGAAGAGACGCCTGCGGAGCGGCGGGAAGCGCCGCGCGCTCACGGCGCGACGGCCTTGTACCCGGCTCCGCGGACGGTCCTGATGAGTGCGGGCCGGCCGAGCTTGCGCCTCAGCTGGCCGACGTGGACGTCCACGGTTCGCGTGCCGCCGGGGTAGCTCATCCCCCACACGCGGTCGAGGAGCCGGTCGCGCGAGTGGACGACGCCTGGGCTCTCGAGGAAGTACCTGAGCAGATCGAACTCCTTCGCCGTTAGCTCGACGGCCTCGCCGCCCACCACGACCTCGCGGCCCTCGACGTCGACGCACACGTCGTCGAACTCGATGCGGTTCTCGCGCGGCGACGGTTCGGAGCGGCGAAGGATCGCCTTCACGCGGGCGACGAGCTCGCGCGGCGAGAACGGCTTCGGCACGTAGTCGTCGGCGCCGAGCTCGAGACCGGCGACGCGGTCCGGCTCCTCGTCGCGGGCCGTCAGCATGAGGATCGGCACAGCCGACTGGGCGCGAATGCGGCGGCAGACCTCGAATCCGTCGACGCCGGGCAGGCCGATGTCGAGCACGACGATGCGGATCGGGTGGCGGGTGAACTCCGCGAGCGCCTCCTCGCCGGTGCGCACCCACACCACGCGGTAGCCGTCGCGGCCGAGGTACGTCCGCACGATCGCGCCGATCGCCTCCTCGTCCTCGACGAGGAGCACCGTGCCGCCCGTCTGTCCCGCGGGCAGGTGTGACGCCTGGCCCTGCGCCGTCACCGCTTGGGCAACCCCGTCACGCGGACCGACGCCGCAGGCGAATCGCCATCTCTGATCGTGATGGCGTTCATGCGCAGCGGTATCGCGGCGAGCGTCGTGAAGCGGCCGTTGACGATCACCTGCGCGGTCGGCGAGACCGGGATGAGCTGGCGTGTTCCGTCTCGCTCGAGCAGCTCGATCGAGCCGCCGCGGATGGCCACGACTTTGCCTTGGTCGATGCGGTAGTCGTGGACGATCCCACCACGGACGATCACGACCTCCGCCCGCGCCATGTTCCTGTTGAAGAACAGCTCTCCGAGGGCACGCGCCTCCTGCGGTGACGCCGACGACGCAGCGAATCCGCTGACGCCGACGACGAGCGCGGCAGTAGCCGCGGCTGCGAGCGTCCATGGCTTCGAGACGCGAGATGCGGTACGAGAGCGTTCCACGCCACCTTGATGATTGCCGGACCGCATCAACCCGCGATATTGCCTGCGTAATCGGTTTGTAAAGTCGGCTGTATAGACAGCGATTCGCGGCGCGGACGGACAATTTCGGCCGCTGCGAGGAGCGCGGCGACCGTCTCGCCGAGATCCAGCCGCTGCTCGATCTTCACGAGCTCCGCCGGCGCGGCCCGCGTCTCCGCGAGCGGGCTCGCGAACAGCGTGCAGCAGTCTTCAGCGGGGAGATTGGCGATCTCGTACGTGCCGATGTCCTGCGCCTCGCGAACGATCTCCGACTTGTCCCACGCAACGAGCGGCCGAAGCACGGGCAGCGTCGCCGCGTCCTCGACGACGGCGAGGTTGCGGAGTGTCTGCGACGACACCTGCCCGAGCGAATCTCCCGTGACGAGCGCCTCGGCGCCCTCCCGCTCGGCGAGGGCCGACGCAGTGCGCATCATCAGGCGGCGCTGTGCGATCACCTGCAGGCGTGCAGCGCCCGCAGTCGCCAACTCGCGCTGGACGTTACCGAACGGCACGACGTGAAGTCGCGAGCCACCCTGGAAGCGGTCGAGCTGCGCCGCCTGCGCGTACGCCTTGTAGATCGACTCGGGACCGGTGAACGGCCGCCCGGAGAAATGGACAAACTCGCAACGCAGCCCTCGCTTCATCGCCCGGTAGGCGGCGACGGGCGAATCGATGCCGCCCGAAAGGAGGCACACGGCGCGGCCCGACACCCCCACGGGCAGCCCGCCGCGACCGGGAATCCGCTCCGAGAACGCGAAGAGCTCCTGCTTGTCCACCTCGAGGTGCACCTCGAGGTCGGGGCGCGTGAGATCGACGCCGAGCCCGAGCTCGTCCTGTACCGCCTTGCCGACCACGATGGCAAGCTCGTGCGACGTGAGGCGCCAGCTCTTGTCGCGACGGCGCGCGCGGATGGCAAACGTCGCGCCAGCCCGCTGGCGGAGCAGGTCGATGGCGGCCGCGCATGCCGCTTCGGGCGTCTTGTCGAGCACGAGTGCCGGGTGAAGGAGGTTGACTCCGAGCACATCCTGCGCGCGCTCGAGAAGTAGGTCGACCGGTGCCGGCGAGAGCACGGCGAGGACGCCTCCGCGCTGGCGGAGCTCGAGCGGGCCGAGATCGCGAAGCAGCCGCTGGACGTTCCGGCGCAGCTGCGCATAGAAGAGCACGCGGTTCCGTCCCTTGAGCACGATCTCCCCGAACTTCAGGAGCACGCACGAGTTCATTGCCTAAGAGTAGGTGACGTTCTGGTCGGTGAGGAGCGTCTGGACCCGCGTTCGCACCCTTGTGGCAGGTATTTCCTCGTCTCCGGAGAGCAGCTGCGCGAGCGCCTCGGCCTTGTCGTCGCCGGTCACGACCCACAGCACCTCACGGGCTCGGTCGATCGCCGGGTACGTCAACGTCATCCGCCGGCGGCCGTTGTACTCCCGCGAGACGACCACGTCGCGGTCTCGGACGGCGAGGGCGCCGCAGTTCGGGACGAGCGACGCCGTATGGCCGTCGGGGCCGAGGCCGAGATGCACGAGGTCGAGCCGGTCGGGGAGCAGCGCGGCATAGCGGAGCGCTGCGGCGCCGAGGTCCTCGTCCTCGACGGGCATGGGGACGACCTGCGCGTGCCTGAGCGCAGCCTCGATCTGCGTGAGGTTCCGCTCCTCGTGCCCGCGCGGGGCAACGCGTTCGTCGACCTGGTAGGCCGTGACTGCGTCCCATGGCACGTCCTCGGCGTCGAGCAGCTCGAGCAGCGGCTGGACGCGGCCGCCGGAGAGCGCCAGCGAGAACTCGCCGCGTTCGTCGACGCATGAGCGGACGCGCTCCGCTATGAACGCGGCAGCGCGGCTAAACACCGCCTCGGCGTCGGGAAGCACTTCGATCTCGCGAGTCATCAGCAGGGACCGTAGCCCACGGCGTACGGGCCGCCTGTAGAGGCGGCCCGTACGGCCCAGGTGGTGCTGCTGCTACTGGTTGACCGGAATCGAGAACAGACGGCGTGTGGAGATGCCGCCGAGAAGTGGCTCGCCCGGCTTGCGTGCCCGGGCGAACATCACGAGCAGCCCCTGTTTGCGGCTGAGCGGGAAGGAGGACAGCTGACGGAAGACGAGCGTTGCGAAGCCGTCCCTGTCCGTCGTCCGCTCGGCCGGGACCGTGTACTGGTTGAACGGCACGGCCGTCGAGTAGACCAGCGCGCCCTGTACGGGCCGGCCGCCACACGCAGAAACGTAGTAGCGGACGTTGATCCGCTGTGTCGCGGGCGTGATCGTCGTCGGGGTGCTCCTCTGCGAGCCGATCAGCAGCCGTGCCGGCGCGGCCAGGTCAGCAACCTGGATGTGGCCCGAGCCTGCCGGGCAGCCGCCGGTCGCCGGCGGAGGCGGAGGCGGAGGCTGGGCGCCGGCCGTGACCACTGCGGTGGGCGCGGAGTTGGCGAAGGTGCTGCCGTCATTGTTCCTCGCCTGCACCCTGAACCGAATCGTGCTGCCGACGTCGACAGCCTTCACCACGTAGGCCTTTCTGTCGGTTTCGCCGCTGATGAGCGAGCAGCTACCCCCGTTCGCGGCGCAGCGCACCCAGAAGTCGTTGTAGTCGGTGACCGGCTTGGTCCACTCACCCCTGTCGCCGACGAGCGTCCTACCTACCTGCGCTGTGCCCGTGATCGTCGGCGGCGACGTATTCACAGGCGCCGCCGTGCTTGCCGCCGTACCCGTCGCGGCCATCATGCCGAGGCCGAGCACGAGAGCGAGCGTTGCTCCGGTACCGAGGGTCGCTCCGAGGAGCACCCCGCGTTTCTTCGTGGAACGAGACATCGTTTCTCCTTCGTTTGAGCTCATGCTGAGTCACGAGAGCCGGTTCGCACTCGCGTGTCTGACTGCCAGGTGTCGATCGGTACCCACCTGGCCACCTTGTAGGAGTTCTCGCCGAGCCACATCTCGGCCGACCCGACCGACGATTGGTCGAGCCAGCGCTCGACGGCATCCAGAACACTGAGGATGGCTGGGTCCGACTCCTGGTCGACGAGCACGTCGACCTCGCGGCGGTCGCCCGCAAGCGAGATCCGCTCGGTGCCGAGCGTGACTGTCAGACGCTGGGCAAGCGCGTTCGCGCTGGCCGCATCCGCTACGACAATCCGCATCTCCATGTCCAACCCTCCCTCGGATACCTGGTCGCCGACCACTGGCTACGGCCGGCTCGAAAGCCGCTCCGACCCGATTCATTGAGGGTGGACTTTGCGGGGTCGTTCCTTTGGCCACCGCGGAAAACCTGTGCAAAGCCGTTGGTTATGGCCCGCAGCACACAGTGTAACAGCGATCGCTCGCTACCCCCGGGAAGCCTTTACTCAGCCCGTGCAGGCGGTAAGCACGATCCGCCTTCGTGCCCCTAAGGGATGACGAGCGAACAGATCGTCCATCTCCGCGTCCTGATCGCCAACGAACGCAGGGACCGGCTCGAGCTGCTCGCGCAGGACGTGACCGGCCTCGGCCACGAGGTGATCGCTCGCGGGGGACTCAGCGCGCGATCGGGTGCTTGCGCGCGCGTGTTGCGTACTTCGACAGCTCGGAGATCAGCCCCTTGAGCTCTTTCGCTCGCGCCGGATCCTCCAGCGGCGCGATCAGGGCGGGGCCGACGGCCGAGGTCGGCGACTGGTCGAGGACGCCCGCGCGCAACCGCTTGAGGTCGGCACTGCCGACCCCGAGCTTCCCCATCGGGGTGCGCAACGACGCCGGGATGCCACCGGACCTCACTGCAGCGATGAACGTGTCCACCGCTGGGTCGAAGGCCCACGTCTCGGCGACCTTGCCCGCCTTCAGCGCCCTGGCAGCGGCCGTCCGCAGCGGCTGGACCTTCTTGAGCTTCGTGACCGCCTGATCGGCGAACGTTGCCGACGCGCGAAGCTGGCTGCCGGCGGCGGCACTGTTCCGCTTGGCGCGAGCTGCGCGGGCGCGCCACAGCGCCGCTGCCATCGCGGCGATCAGCGCGTAGGCCTCGGCCTCGGCGACCAGCAGCTTGTTGAGCGCGGCGGCGGAGCCCGCGTTGAGGACGGCGTCGGCCGAGAGCTTCGGCGGGGTGGCCCGCGTGACTTTGACCTTCTGCCTGAAAGCCGGGTCGCGCTTGCCCTCCCGGATCGCGAGCATCGCGACGGCGCCTTGCCCGTTGACCGCCGCGATGGCGTCCAGTGCCGCGTCGACCGCGGCCGAGCTCGACTGAGCAGAACGGGCGAGCATCCTG
>JBKJWA010000311.1:0-13004 GCA_046716705.1 Gaiellaceae bacterium | reverse complement strand
TACAGCCTCGCTCGGCGCGTCGTTCTCCCCGAGCTCGCCGAACCAGGCGCGGTGCTCGGCGACGAGGTCGAGCGCGAAGCCGTACTGCGCCGGTGGCATCGGCGCCCGCACCGCGATCTCGAGGGACACGCGTTCGCCGGGCGCCACGGGGCTCGGGAGCGCGCTGCGAAGCCCGTCCCAGACGATGGCGTTACCGCGCTCGTCGAGCCAGTGGTAGGAGGCGGCGATGTCTGCGCCCCAGGTGGCGGTGCCGGCGTTCTCGACCTCGGCTCGTGCTCTCGTCAGCGCCCCGGCGCGCGACGGCTCGAGCGACCACGAGCGCCAGCGTGCGACGAGAGGCCCTGGCACGGCACTAGTGTACGACCGTGCCGGAGCCCCTTCTCGTGCGCGCGTGCCGGCGCGAGCCGGTCGAGCGGACTCCGGTCTGGTTCATGCGGCAGGCAGGCCGGTCGCTTCCGGAGTACCGGGCGCTGCGCGAGAAGCACGGGTTCTTCGAGCTCGCCGGAACGCCGGAGCTCTGCGCCGAGGTGACGCTCCAGCCCGTGCGGCGCTACGGCGTCGATGCCGCCGTGCTCTTCGCGGACATCATGACCCCGGTGCTGGCGATGGGCGTCGACGTGAAGCTCGTGGAAGGCGTGGGGCCGATGGTGGAGCAGCCGTTCCACGCCGCCGCCGACATCGACCGCCTGCACTCGATCACGTTGCCCGAGGCGACGCTGGACGCGATTCGCCTGATCCGCTCCGAGCTGCCCGCGGACAAGGCGCTCGTCGGCTTCTGCGGCGGGCCGTTCACGGTCGCCTGTTACCTCGTGGAGGGCCGCGGCAGCCGCGACTTCCTCGCGGCGAAGGAGCTCATGCACCGGGAGCCCGCCGTCTGGCACACGCTGCTCGAACGGCTCGCCGACGGCTTCGCCGCCTATGTCCAGGCGCAGGTCGACACAGGCGCCGACGTCATTCAGCTCTTCGACTCGTGGGCGGGCATTCTCAGCCCCGCCGACTACGAAGAGTTCGCCGCGCCGTATTCGACCCGCGTGCTCGAAGCCGTCGACGTCCCGACAATTCACTTCGGAACCGGCACGGCAGGGCTGCTCACGCAGATGGGCGACGCTGGCGGCGACGTCATCGGGCTCGACTGGCGTGTGGAGCTCGACCGCGCGTGGTCGGCGATCGGCGCAGAGCGCGGCGTCCAGGGGAATCTCGACCCGGCGATCCTGCTCGGACCGTGGACGCACGTCGCGGAGGCGGCGAGAGACGTGCTGCGCCGCGCGGGCGGCCGGCCCGGGCACGTCTTCAACCTCGGCCACGGTGTCTTGCCGCAGACGGATCCCGACGTGCTCGCCAAGCTGACGAAGCTCGTCCAGGAGCACCCCGTATGAGCGCCGTCGCCGTCGTGCTGATGGCGTACGGCAGCCCCGAGCGGCTGGAGGACGTTCCGGCGTACTACGCGGACATCCGCGGGGGCCGGCCGATCCGCCCCGAGGTGCTCGAGAGTCTCGTCGAGCGGTATCGCATGCTGGACATCGAGGACGCGAACCCGCTCAACGCCATCACCGAGGAGACGCGCACCGCGCTCGAGCGGGAGCTCGGAGTGCCCGTCTTCACCGGCATGAAGCACTGGCAGCCGCGGGTCGCGGCGGCGACGGCGGCAGCGCTCGCGACAGGCGCGTCGACGATCGTCGGGCTCGTGCTCGCACCGCATTACTCGCGCGGCTCGATCGCCGGCTACCGGTCGCAGCTGGAGGAGGCGCTGGCGGGACGCGCGGAGCTCGTCTTCGTCGAGAGCTGGCATGACGACGCGGGGCTCATCGACCTTCTCGCCGACCGCGTACGAGGCGCGAACGCCCACGTCGTCTTCACGGCCCACTCGCTCCCCGCCCGCGTCCTCGAGGGAGGCGACCCATACGAAAATCAGCTGCTCGAGACGTCGCGGCTCGTCGCCGAGACAGCGGGCATCGAGGACTGGTCGTTCTCGTACCAGTCGGAGTCGGCGACGGGTGAGCCGTGGCTCCAGCCGGACATCCTCGACCATCTGACGGCTCTGCGTGCCAGAGGCGTCGACGCAGTGCTCGTCTGCCCGGTCGGCTTCGTCTCCGATCACCTCGAGATCCGCTGGGACCTCGACATCGAAGCGGCCGAGCGCGCTGCAGAGCTCGGCCTGCGCTACGAGCGGATCGAGATGCCGAATGCCGATCCGGCCTTTATCCGCGTGCTCGCCGGCATCGTCCGGCGCGCGGCGGCGCTACGGTCAAGCGCATGACGCAGCCGGGCTCCATCGAGATCGATCGCGCGAGCCGTCGCTTCCGCGTCTACCCGCAATCGGTGCGGACGTTGAAGGAGCTGCTCGTCGCGCGACGGCGCGTCAAGGGAACGGACGTCTGGGCGCTCCGCGACGTGTCGGCGAGCATCGCACCCGGCGAGGCTGTCGGCCTGATCGGCCGCAACGGCTCCGGGAAGACGACGCTGCTCCGGCTCGTCGCCGGGATCATCAAGCCGACGTCCGGCGCCGTCACCGTGGAGGGTCGCGTCGGCTCGCTGCTCGAGCTCGGCGCGGGCTTCCACCCCGAGTTCTCAGGACGCGAGAACGTCTATCTCAACGGCGCCATCCTCGGCCTGAAGCGCGAGGCGATCCGGCGGCACATGGACGAGATCGTCGCCTTCGCCGAGCTCGAGCGTTTCATCGACGTGCCCGTCCGGACGTACTCGTCAGGGATGTACATGCGGCTCGGCTTCGCCATCGCCGCACACCTCGACGTCGACGTGCTGCTGCTGGACGAGGTGTTCGCAGTCGGCGATGAGGAGTTCCAGCGGAAGTGCTTCGGGAAGATCTTCGAGTTCAAGCAGCGGGGCGGCACGATCGTCTTCGTGTCCCACGACGCCGCCGCCGTAGACCGCCTTTGCGGGCGCGCGGTGCTGCTGCGAAACGGCGAGGTTGCGTTCGACGGCCCGACGCGCGAGGCGATCACGCAGTACCACCGGCTGCTCGCGGAGGAGCGCGATCCCGACGAGCGGGTCGCCGGTCTCAGCGAGTACGGAACCGGCGACGCGCGCATCGTCGAGTGCCGGCTCATAGGCCCCGGCGGGGAGGAGCGCCGACAGTTCTCGCCGGGCGAGGGGCTCACCGCTCACATCCGCGTCGAGGCGGCCGAGGACATCCCGCCGCCCCGCCTCTCCTGGGAGCTCCGCGACGAGGCCGGCCTCGTGCTCGCGGCGGGCAGCGTGGACACGGCCGGGATCGGCTGGGTCCGCGGAGGGCCCGAGCAGCGCTTCCGCTTCGACGTCGACAGCCTGCCCCTCGGCGACGGCCGTTTTCGCCTCCGGCTCGAGTTGGCGGACACCGCCGGGGAACGGCTCTACCACTGGCTCGACGACGCCGCGAGGTTCGTCGTCTACCCCGCCGACGGTGTGACGGGGCTCGTGCGCATCGACGGTCGCTGGTCCGCCGATGTCGAAGCCGCTGGTAGAACAGAACCTGCGTGAGCTACCGGACCTGCCCCGACTGGCCCGAGCTGATGGAGATCGCGCCCGATCTCCAGTTCAAGCACTACACCGTCAGCGAGGCGCAGCTCCCGGGCGATGCGCTCGTGAGTCTCGACCCGGCGGCGCTCGAGGAGATCGAGATCTGCTGCGACCTCGAGCGCCACGTGTTCTACGCGGGTCACACGCACGCGGCTGTCGTCGAGGCCCTACGCGCGTCGCACTGGTTCGACCTCGCAGAGTGGACGACCTCAGGCCCCGGCGGCGCGGCGATTTAGTCCGCCGGGACGTCCGACACGGCGAAGAGACGCCACTCGCCGGGCACGCCTTTCAGCGCAGCCTCCCCACGATCCTCGAAGCCGATTCCGGAACCGGCGACGAGATCTCGCACGGTGCTCGAGACGAGCACTTCCCCCGAGCCCGCCTCCGCTGCCACGCGGGCACCGATGTGCACGGCGATCCCGCCGACCTTGTCCTCGAGCAGCTCGCACTCGCCTGTGTGCAGGCCTGCGCGTACCTCGAGACCCAGCTCGCCAAGCATGTCGCGGATCGCGAACGCACAACGGATCGCCCTCGCCGGCCCGTCGAACCTGGCGAAGAAGCCGTCTCCCGCCGTATCCACCTCTTGACCGCGGAACCGGGCAAGCTGGCCGCGGACTGCCGCGTGGTGCTTCGTCAGCAGCTCACGCCAGGCGCGGTCGCCGAGCTCGGCAGCACGTGCGGTGGCACCGACGATGTCGGTGAAGAGGACCGTTGCGAGCACTCGATCCGCCCCGACCGCGCGGTGGTCGCCGCGCACGATCTCGTCGAGGAAGCGCTCGAGCTCGGCAAAGATCGGCTCCTGGTCGCCGAATATCGGCGGCATGTCCTGCCCGGGTAGCTCGACGAGCCGTGCTCCAGGGATCCGGTCGGCGAGATAGTGCGCGCTCTCTGCCAGCCCCGGTGGCACCGAAACGTCAGTCCGGTAAAGGACAAGCGTGGGGACCGTGATCGCGGGCAGGATGTCGCGGACGTCGACGTCGAGGTTCGTGCGTCTGTACGCCGCCCACGCGCCCGGGCTCGTGCCGAGTCGGATCACGCGCGCCACGCCCTCCCGTTCCTGCGCCGTTGCACTCGGCGCGACGATCGCCAAAGCGTCTTCGAGGAAGGAGGGCTCGCTCCAGCGTCGGACTTGCTCCTCCATCTGTTGCTCGAGCGCCATCCGCGTCGGGAGCCACGGCATGTCTGGGGCACGCGTGAGCCGCGGATACGAGTTCCAGAGGCCGAGCCCCAGCGTACGCTCCGGGTACGTCGCCGCGAAGAGCGCGCAGAGCGGGCCTGCATCGCCGGATCCCCAGAGAACCGCGCGTTCGGAGCCGGCTGCGTCCATCACGGCACGGATGTCGTCCATCCGCGTCTCGAGCGTCTCCGAGCCGCCGAGCCGGTCGGACATTCCCGTCCCGCGCTTGTCGAACAGGAGCAATCGCGAAATGGTCGCCCAGCGACCCCACCATCGCGCCGCCGGTGGGTTCTGCCACGAGAGCTCCACGTGGTGCGATCCGCCCGGGGTCGCGACGAGATCAATGGGCCCGTCGCCAACGACCTGGTAGGCGATGTGGACGTCGCCGCTGAGTGCGTAGCGCGTCTGGGGCGTGCTCATGTGCTCGGGATCCACGTCCTCGGTAGTGTCGCTGACGATGGGCGGGATCGCAGTGCTCTCAGGCGGCGTCGGCGGCGCGCGCTTCCTGCGAGGCCTCGTCGAGGTCCTGGAGCCTTCGAGCATTACTGTGATCGGGAACGTCGGTGACGACGTCGACGTGCTCGGCCTCCACGTCTCGCCGGACCTCGACAGCATCCTCTACGCGCTCGCCGGGGTGGCGGACGAGGAGCGCGGCTGGGGGCGGGCGGACGAGACCTGGCACGCCATGGAGGTCGTTGCCCAGCTGGGCGGTGAGGCGTGGTTCCGCCTCGGCGACCGCGACCTCGGCCTCCATCTCGTCCGCACGCAGGCGTTGCGCGGCGGCGAGCCGCTCTCAGCGGTGACCGGCAGGCTGGCGAAGGCACTCGGCGTCGAGGTGACGCTGCTGCCGGCCACTGACGACTCCCTCCGGACGTGGCTCGACACACCGGCTGGCTCCTTTCCGTTCCAGGAGTGGTTCGTCGCGCGACAGCACGAGGACGAGGTCGACCGCGTTCGCTTCGACGGCGAGGCGACGGCGGCGCCTGCGCCGGGCGTGCTCGAGGCTCTCGACGCAGCCGAGTTGATCGTCATCGCGCCCAGCAACCCGTTCATCTCGATCTGGCCGATCCTCGCGGTGAGCGAGATCCGCGCCGCGCTGGAGCGGCGTCGCGTCACGAGCGTCGCCGTCAGCCCCATCGTCGGCGGCCGCGCGCTCAAAGGCCCTGCCGACCGCATGCTGGAGCAGCTAGCCGGTGGCACGTCCCCGCGGCGGGTGGAGCAGTGCTACCAGGGGCTGATCGATGTGCTCGTCATCGACCGTGCGGACGCTGACGGCGCCGGCGAAGTGGATGCCGCCGGCGTGCGCTGCGTCGTCACCGACACCGTCATGTACGACGACGCGAGTCGGCGAGCGCTCGCAGAGGCGGTGCTGGCCGCTGCCTGAGCTTCGAGTCATCCCTGTCGAAGGGCTCCCCGAGATCGCGGAAGGCGACGACCTCGGCCAGCTCATCGCCGGCGCGCTGGAGCTCGTGGACGCCGACGTCGTCGTCGTGTCGCAGAAGGTCGTGTCGAAGGCGGAGGGTCGCGTCGTCCGCCTCGACGACGTCGAGCCTTCCGCCGCTGCGTTCGAGCTTGCGGCTGGACATGACGCTCGCCATCTGGAGGTGATCCTCCGTGAGGCGGTGCGCGTCGTCCGCTCGCGACCGCCGCTCGTGATCGCGGAGACGCGTCACGGGTTCGTCTGCGCCTCGGCCGGCGTGGACGCCTCCAACGCGCCCGAGCCGGGCACCCTCGTGCTGCTGCCCGTCGACCCGGACGCGTCCGCGGCTGCGATTCGAGAACGGATCGGCGAGCTGACGGACCGGGATGTCGGTGTCGTCGTCAGCGACTCCTTCGGCCGGCCGTTCCGCACCGGCATCGTCGATGTGGCCATCGGCGTCGCGGGCATCGCGCCCCTCGCCGACTGGCGCGGTCAGGTCGACCCGGCGGGCCACGAGCTAAGCTCGACGGTGATCGCCGTCGCCGACGAGATCGCCTCGGCCGCGGAGCTCGTCATGGGCAAGCTCTCCGGTGTGCCGGCGGCGGTCGTCCGCGGCCTCGAAGTGCGCGGCCTGGGCTCGGCACGCGAGCTCGTCATGCCGCCCGAGCGAAATCTCTTTACCTAGGTCTGCGCACTGCCGATAGGGGGAAAGTTGGCGCTGCCTGACGTCATCCCGGACCCTGCATGGCCGCACGCCGACGGCGCGCGCCAGCCTGACCTGCTCGTCGAGTCGTATCGGCGACTCGCTGAGGTCTTCCACCACGTCCTCTCGGACCAGAGCCTCGACACGCTCCTCGACCGTATCGCCGACACGCTCGCCGAGCTCGTGCCGTACGACGCGCTCCAGATCTACGAGGCCGACAACACGCGCCAGGAGCTGATTCCCGTCCTCGCGCGGTCGGAGTGGGAGAACGAGATCATGCGGACGCGGCCGGCCTTCGGGCAGGGCATCACCGGCTGGGCGGTCGTCAACCGCGAGCCGGTGCTCGCGAACCAGGCGCATCTCGACTCGCGCGTGGCCTTCATTCCCGGTACGCCGGCGGAGCCTGAGGCGCTCATCACGATCCCGCTCGTCGCACGCGGATCGCTGAAAGGGGCGCTCAACATCTACCGGCTCGGCGAGGCGGCGTCATTCGACGACGACGAGTTCGAGCTCGCGAAGTGGTTCGGCGACGCGGCCGCGCTCGCCCTCGACAACGCGCAGGTCCGCGCCAGGCTCGAGCACCAGGCGCAGACCGACTCGCTGACGGGCCTCTACAACCACCGCAGCTTTCACGAGCGGCTGCGCGCCGAGCTCATGCGCGCGAGCCGCGCCCGCGACTCTGTGGCGCTCTTGATGTTCGACATCGACGAGTTCAAGCGCGTCAACGACATCTGCGGGCATGCGGTAGGCGACCAGATCCTCGTTGCGATCGCGGAGCTCACGAGCTCGCTCGTCCGCGCGAGCGACGTCGTCTGCCGCCTGGGTGGCGAGGAGTTCGCCGTGATCATGCCGTCCTGCAACGCCGGCGACGCGCTCGGGCTCGCCCGCCGGCTGACGGAACGGCTCAGCGCACGACCTCTCGACGCCGCAGGCGAGATCACCGTCTCGGTCGGCATCGGGCACGGGCCGGAGAACGCCGGCAACCGGCGCGATCTCGTCGACTGCGCGGAGTCGGCGATGATGGCCGCGAAGGCAAGAGGGAAGAACCGCATCGTCGTGTACGCGGGCGACATCGCCGAGCGACCCGATGCGCGCGACGCGGCCCGCGACATCCGCTCGGTCGCGCACCTGAAGATGCTCCAGAGCGTTGCGGCGCGTCTCAACCGCCTGAACAGCGTGAAGGACATCGCCGAGGCGATCGTGAGCGAGCTGCGCGGGCTCATCGACTACCACAGCTGCCGCGTCTATCTCGTGGAACGCGACGAGGTCTTCCCGGTCGCCGTGAAAGGTGACGGCGTGACCGAGGAGGAGCAGGTGCAGGCCCTGCGGATCAAGATCGGGACAGGCGTCACCGGGTATGTCGCGGAGACCGGGCGCCCGGTGCTGGCGGCGAATGCGCTCGAGTGCGAGTTCGCGATTCAGATCCCGGGCACGGAGGAGGTGGACGAGTCCGTGATCGCCGTGCCGCTCCGTTACGGCGCCCGCGTCACCGGCGTGGTCTTCCTGTCGAAGCTGGGCGTCGGGCAGTTCGACGAGAGCGACCTGCGGCTGCTCGAAGTGCTCGCCGGGTATGCGTCAGTCTCGCTCGAGAACGCTCGGCTGTACGAGAGCCTTCGCCTGGAGGCCGATCACGCGAAGGCGTGGCTCGAGTTCACCGACGCGATCTCCGACGCCGAGTCGCCGGACCAGATCGCCGAGGAGACGGCCAGGGCGACGGCGGCGATCCTCGACTGCGAGGTCGTGTCGCTGTGGCTCGAAGACCAGCGCTCAGGCGACTTCACGTGCCTTGCCTGCTCCGGCTGCCGCCAGACTCCACTCGAGTCGGCGATGCGCGAGACGCGGCTTCCCCGGCTCGCCGCCGAGACGTTCATGGAGGTGTCGTCCGCGCCGCGCGGCGTCGACGCCTCGGAGCTCACGGAGCTCTTTCGCAGTCCCGATATGGCCGCGCTCGGCCCGGTTGCGGTCGTGCTCCTGCCGTCGGGGCACGGCGTTCGCGGATGGCTCATGGTCAGCAGGCCGAAGTCCGGCGAGCGGGGATTCACGGGCGAGCGGCTACGGCTGCTCGAGGGTCTCTCCTATCGCGCGGCGATGGCGATGCAGAGGGCCTCGCTGGCCCTTGACCAGCAGCAGAGCCTCCAGGTCGCGAACGCACTGCTCGATTACGCACGGGCGCTGGCCCGCGCGGACGACGCCGAGCTCGAGGACCGCATAGTCGGGCTCGCGGCCGAGAACCTTGGCGCGTGGGACGTGTCGCTCTGGCTCCAGCCGGCCCCAGGTCAGGAGCTGACGGCAGTAGCCGTGTGGGACGAGGACGAGGAGCATCGGCAGCTGATGTTCGGTGTCCGGTTCCCAGCGGAGGTGTCGCAGCCATTCTCCGAGCGTCCGGGCCCGTACGTCCTCCGCCGCGAGCAGACCGTCGACATTCCTGGCGCGACCGAGATGAACCGGGGAACGGACTGCGCAGTTGCGCCGTTCGCGCTTGACCAGGGCCGAATGGGCTTCCTCGTGGCGACCGCGCGTGAGGGAGAGACGTTCAGCGAGACGCAGATCAAGATGCTGGCCGGCATGGCGGACCAGGCGAAGCTGGCCGTCTCCAAGACCCGCTAGCGCAAGAGCGGCACGACGTCCGCGCAGAACTGGTCGAGGAAGCGGCGCTGATCCTCCCCAGGTGCGTGAAACACGAGGTGCGTGAACCCGAGCTCGGTGTACGACGCGACCTTGGCGGCCACCTGCTCGGGGTCGGCGGAGACGATGAACCGCGAGTGCGCGCGGTCGGCCGCCGCGTCGGCGAGGCGCTCCATCTCGACGGGGTCCTCCACGCCCGTCTTCTCCTCGGGCGTGAGCGAGAGCGCCGCCCACCAGCGGCACGCGTCGCGCGCGTAGTCCGCGTCGTGGTCGTACGAGACCTTGATCTCGATCATGCGGACGATCGCGGCGGGGTCGCGGCCCGCCGCGTTCGCGCCCTCCTCGACGGCGGCGAGCAGCTCCCGGTACAGCTCCGGATTCTTTCCGCTCGTGCAGATGAAGCCGTCGCCGACGCGGCCTGCGAGCTTCGCGGCCAGCGGGCCCGAGGCGGCGACGAAGACGGGGACGGGCTCGTCGGGCCGGTCGTACACCGTCGCGCGTTCTGTGCGGTAGTACTCGCCTTCGAACGTCACGCGCTCCTCCGTCCAGAGGCGCCGCATGAGCTCGATCGATTCCCGTAACCGCAGCCGGCGCTCCTTCGCGCCCGGCCACGCCGCGCCCGCCGGCGTCTCGTTCATCGCCTCCCCCGTGCCCACGCCGAGAAAGACACGGCCCGGTGCCAGGCACGCGAGCGTCGCGAACGACTGCGCGACGACCGACGGGTGATAGCGCAGCGTCGGCGTCAGCACCGACGTCCCCATAAGCGCGCGGCTCGTCCGCTGTCCGAGCGCGCCCAGCCACGGCATCACCGCGGGGCTGTGCCCTCCTGTGTGGCGCCAAGGCTGGAAATGGTCGGAGACAGCGACGACGTCGAGCCCGAGCTCCTCGGCGCGTACGGAGAGGTCGAGGAGCTCCTGCGGCCCGAATTGCTCAGCGGACGCCTTGTAGCCGAGCTTCAGGTCGCGCGCCATGCCGCGAGGTCCTCCGGCGTGTCGACGTCGAAGGCGAGGCCGGGGCAGTCGAGGACGTGGGCGTTGCCTCCGGCCAGCCGCGCGGCGCGTTCGTGCACCTCCGCCGACCCCTGCTCTCCGAAATGCGTTTCCACCTTGCCCGGCGGGCGCATGGAGACGGCGTTCGTACCGCCGTCCTGTGCGCGTCCGATGGCAATCCCGCACTCCGGCGTCGCGATGACGAGCGCCCGCACCTCGGCAGCCGTCAGCCTCGGGAGATCGGCCGCGACGACTGCGACGACGGGCTCGCACACGACCTCGGTCATCGCTGCCGAGAGCGCCTCGTTCCAGGGCAGGCCGCCGTCGTCGAAGCGCGGAGTGCCGTCGAGATCGAGCGGCTCGGCCGAGACGACGGTGACCGGTCCCACCTTTGCCTCCTTGACGACGGCGAGCACGTGCCCCAGCAGCTCGCGCACGAGATCTGCCCGCTCCTCGGCGTCGAGGGCATCCGCGAGCCGGGACTTCGCCCCGTCGAGCCGCTTCACGGGGATGAGCACGTGCGCATCCACGCGGCGTATTCTCACACCGTGTTTACCGATCTGCCGCTGGCGGAGCTCATGGAGAGGGCGCGGACCCTGCGGAAAGAGGGCTCCGGAAGCGTCGTCACGTATTCGCCGAAGGTCTTCATCCCGCTGACGAAGCTCTGCCGCGACGTCTGCCACTACTGCACGTTTGCCGCGCCGCCGCGGAAGGGCGAGCGCGCGTATATGTCAGCGGAGGAGGTGCTCGATGTCGCGCGGGCGGGGGCTGCTGCCGGTTGCAAGGAGGCGTTGTTCACGCTCGGCGACAAGCCGGAGCGCCGCTACCGGGCTGCTCGCCAGGAGCTGACGGAGCTCGGCTGCACGACGACGATCGAGTACCTCGTGCGCATGTGCCGGGTCGTCCTCGACGAGACCGGCCTCTTGCCACACGCGAACCCGGGCGTGATGACGCGGGACGAGCTGGCGTCGCTGCGCGAGGTGACGGCGTCCCAGGGGATCATGCTGGAGACGGCATCCGACCGGCTGTCCGAGCGCGGCGGGCCGCATTTCGGCTCGCCCGACAAGCGCCCGGTCGTGCGGCTGGAGACGATCAAGCTCGCCGGGGAGCTGCGTGTCCCGTTCACGACGGGCATCCTCATCGGCATCGGGGAGACCCGCGCGGAGCGGATCGACGCGCTGATCGCGATTCGCGACCTCCACGAGCGTTACGGGCACATCCAGGAGGTGATCGTCCAGAACTTCCGCGCGAAGGCGCGAACGAAGATGGCCGCCGCGCCGGAGCCGTCGCTCGAGGAAGAGCTGTGGACTGTGGCGGTCGCGCGGCTCGTGCTCGGGGCGGAGATGAACATCCAGGCGCCGCCGAATCTCTCTTACGACGACTTCCCGCTCCTGCTCGACGCGGGCATCAACGACTGGGGCGGCGTGTCTCCCGTCACGATCGACCACGTCAACCCGGAGGCGCCGTGGCCGGAGCTCGAGCGGCTCGAGTCGGCGACGCGCGCCGCAGGGCTCGAGCTTGCCGCACGACTCCCCGTCTATCCGGAGTACGTCGACGGCGCGTGGCTCGATCCGGATGTCATGCCGCGCGTGCTCCAGGCCGCGGACTCCGTGGGGCTCGCTCGCGAGGGTGAGTGGACGCCGGGCGCCGAGACGTCGATTCCGTTCGTCCCGCGCGACGCGCTGCCCATCGACACGCGTGACGAGCTCGGCGAGGAGGAGATCGCGCGGATCTTCCGCGCCCGGGGCGGTGAGCGGGACCGGGTGTTCGCCGCCGCCGACCGCCTTCGGCGCGAGATGAACGGCGACACGGTCACCTACGTCGTGACGCGAAACATCCAGTACACGAACGTCTGCTACTTCAAGTGCGGCTTCTGCGCGTTCTCCAAAGGCAAGCTCGCCGAGAACCTCCGCGGGCCGGCGTATCTCCTGCCCACGGACGAGATCGTCCGCCGCGTCGAGGAGGCCTGGGAGCGGGGGGCCGTCGAGGTGTGCCTCCAGGGCGGCATCCATCCCGCCTTCGACGGCGACTACTACCTCTCGGTCGTGCGGGCGACCAAGGACGCGGTGCCGGACATCCACGTCCACGCGTTCTCGGCGCTCGAGATCTGGCAGGGCGCGGCGACGCTCGGCCTGCCTCTCGCCGACTACCTCGAGCTGCTGCGCGACGAGGGTCTCTCGTCGCTGCCCGGGACGGCGGCGGAGGTGCTCGACGACGACGTGCGGCGCGTCATCTGCCCCGACAAGGTGACGACCGGCCAGTGGCTCGAGGTGCACGACACGGCCCATCGCCTCGGCCTCGGCTCGAACAACACGATCATGTTCGGCCACGTGGACGGCCCCGTGAGCTGGGCACGGCACCTGCTCCGCGTACGCGAGCAGCAGCAGTTGAGCGGAGGCTTCACGGAGTTCATCCCGCTGCCGTTCGTCCACATGGAGGCGCCGATGTGGCTACAGGGCCGGGCGCGGTCAGGCCCGACCTTCGGCGAGTCGCTGCTCCTGCATGCGGTCGCCCGATTAGCTCTCCACCCCGCGATCACGAACATCCAGGCGTCGTGGGTGAAGCTCGGGCCGG
>JBKJWA010000310.1:0-13738 GCA_046716705.1 Gaiellaceae bacterium | reverse complement strand
AGCACGTGATCTTCCGGCCGAGCTTCGTCTTCGGTCAGGACGGCGGGGTCCTGCCGATGTTCGTCCGCCAGGTGCGTGTGTCTCCGGTGACGCCAATCGTCGGAGACGGCGAGGGCCGCCTGCAGCCGATCTGGGTCGACGACGTCGCGTCGTTCTTCGCGGAAGGCGTCGTCTCGCCCGCGGCTGCCGGGCAGACGTTCGAGCTCGGCGGGCCCGACGCGGTCACCTGGAACGAGCTCTTCGAGCGCATTCGCCAGGTGCTCGGCCTCCGGCGGGCGACGATGCACGTCCCGGTCGGCCTGATGCGCTTCGGCGCTGTGCTCACGGACTGGCTGCCCTTTGCGCCGATCACCCGCGACCAGCTGAAGATGCTCGTCGAAGGAGGCGACCAGGTCTGCGACCCCTCGCCGGCCATCGAGGCGCTCCGCGTCCTCCCCATGGGCCTCAACGAACAGCTGCGGCAAGTGGCGTAGAAAGACTTGGGGCCGCTCTCGCGGCCCCGAAGCCCGGTAAACCGCCTGTATTGGCAGAGGCGCTTCCTGCCGTCCGGAGACGGCGGCGCTCGTGAGCGAGCCCCCTACGCTGGCTAGGCGATTCCCCTCAGGTCACGGGGACACGCCTCTACCGGCGGATACCTCCACTGCCCGTACAGTCATCGCTCAAACGGACCACCTCCTTTCCGCGGTACGCTCAGCATACGCGTCGGCCGCGGACGGACGCAACGCTCTACAGGACCCGCTCCACGATGTCGGCGGCGGAGCCGAGCGTGCGCACCTCATCGGCCGAGACGTCCTCGAGTAGGTGCACGAGCTCCGTAACGCGCCGCTCACGACCCTGCACGAGTGTCCGGCGACCCTTGGGAGTCGCCCGGACGCGCACCGCGCGGGCGTCGTCCTCGGCTGCTTCGCGGACGACGAAGCCGTCCCGCTCCAAGCCGCTCACGAGGCGGCTCATCGTGGGCGCCGAAACGTGCTCCGCACGCGCCAGGCCACCCACGGTGGTCGGCCCGCCGAAGACGAGAACGGACAGTGCCGAAAGCCGTGCCGCGGAAAGGCCGCTCGCCTCGTCCACCTTCCGAATCCGCCGCAGCAGGTGGATGGCAGCGGAGTGCAGGCGGTCTGCGACCTCGGTCTTGCTTGACAGTGATTGCTCCGGCATGGTAGTTAGTTAGCCTAACTAAATATAGACATCGGGGAGGAAGACATGGCAACACCGATCGAGAACATCGGCCAGATCGCTATCAGGGCGCGCGACCTGCCCGCGGCCGTCGCGTTTTATCGTGACGTGCTCGGCCTCCAGTACCTCTTCGAAGCCGGCTCGCTCGCATTCTTCATGTGCGGCGACGTGCGGATCATGCTTTCACCGCCCGAGCTGGACGAGTTCGACCACCCAAGCTCGACCGTCTACTTCCGCGTCCCCGACCTCCAGGCGGCTCACGAGGAGCTGTCGGAGCGCGGCGTCACATTCGTCGACGAGCCGCACCTGATCGCGACGCTTCCCGATCACGAGCTGTGGATGGCGTTCTTCCGCGACCCGGACGGGAACCTCATGGCGCTCATGTCCGAGGTCAGGGACTGAGCAGGATTGACAGCTCGAGGCCGCGGTCGAGCGGCACGGTGACGCTCACGAGGGTGGCGTCAGACTGTCTCGCCGCCGAGTACGCATGGAGCTCCTCGTGCGACAGCACGTTGTCCGCGATCACGAGCGCGCCCGGCTCGAGCCTCTCGCGGACGAGCCGGAACAGCGCTTCGTAGTCGGCCTTCTCGGCGTCGAGGAAGACGACGTCGTAGACGTCGTCGACCGTGCGGAGCGTGTCGAACGCGTCCCCTTCCACGAGCTCGGCCCACTCAGCGAGGCCTGCCCCCTCGACGTTCGCCCGCCACGCCTCGCACTTCGCGGGATCGGACTCCAGCGACAGCACCGTCCCGCCGAGGATCCGCGCCGCCGACGCGAGCCAGATCGTCGAGTAGCCGCGCGAGCCGCCGAGCTCGAGCACCTCCACCGAGGCTTGGGGCGCCACGACCGTGAACAGGAAGCGACCCGTCGCAGGCGTCACCTGGCGAGAGCGCTCGGCGGCCGGTAGCTCCTCTTCGCGCTCGCGGCGATCCTCCTCCTCGAGGCGAGCAAGCACAGCGCGGATTCGGTCGTCGAGCACTACGGCAGCTCGAGCGTGACCATGCCGTCCTCGACGCGCACGGCGTAGGTCTCGACCGGCTCGAAAGCCGGCAGCGACAGCGGCACGCCCGTGCGTATGTCGAAGTTCGAGCCGTGGCGCGGGCAGACGACGACGCCTTCCTCGGGATCCCAGTCGCCCTCGCAAAGCGGGCCGTCGTCGTGGGAGCAGCGATCCTCGAGGGCGAGGAGCTCGCCGTCCAGGTTGTAGACGCCGACGTCGACGGTACCGGTGCGCACGAGCTTCATCTCGCCCGGCGGCAGCTCGTCCACCGGGCAGACCTCGACCCAGGCCACGCTACTTCAGCTCGAGGTCGTCTTCGCGCGCCCACTCCTCCGGGAGCGGCGTGCCCTTGCCCTTGTGGAGGGCGAGCTTCAGCGTCGACAGGCCGAGGATCGCGCACTTGAGTCGCACCGGCGTCAATGGAATCCCGAGCTCCTCGAGCAGCTGCTCCTTCGGCATGGCCGCGACGTCGGATGCCTTGCGTCCTGACACCATCTCCGTGAGCATCGAGGTGGCCGCCTGGCTGATCGCGCAGCCGCGGCCCGAGAACTTCACGTCGTCGATCGTCTCCCCGTCCTCGCCGAACGAGACGTAGATGGAGACCTCGTCGCCGCACAATGGGTTCATCCCCTCGGCCTCGGCGTCCGCGTCCTCAATCACGCCGTGGCCGCGCGGGTTCTTGTAGTGGTCGAGGATGACCTCGCGGTAGAGCTGGTCCATCAGCCGAACACCTTTCGTACCCGGTGGAGCCCCTGGACGAGCCGGTCGATCTCCTCGGGGATCGTGTAGAGGTAGAAGCTCGCGCGCGTCGTCGCCGCCACCCCGAGCCTCGCCATCAGCGGCTGGCAGCAGTGGTGACCTGCGCGGACGGCCACGCCCTCCCAGTCGAGCACCTGCGCGACATCGTGCGGATGGACGTCGTCGAAGGCGAATGAGACGATGCCCGCGCGCCGCGCGGGCGGCGGGCCGAAGAGCCTGATGCCGGGGATGTCGGCCAGAGCAGAGAGTGCGTAGGC
Organism: Gaiellaceae bacterium; assembly: GCA_046716705.1. Lineage (GTDB taxonomy): Bacteria > Actinomycetota > Thermoleophilia > Gaiellales > Gaiellaceae > PALSA-612. Next base: position 10,546 of record JBKJWA010000310.1, on the reverse strand, counting down.
GGTCAAGTCGTGCTCGTGCTGCTCGATCGCCTCGAAGCCCATGGCCGTCAGGTAGTCGATGGCCGCGCCGAGGCCGACCGCCTCGGCCATGGGCGCGGTGCCCGCCTCGAACTTGTGCGGCAGGTCACCCCACGTCGTCTCGTCGGCCTGCACCTTGCGGATCATGTGGCCGCCCAGCAGGAACGGCTCCATCCGCTCGAGCAGCTCGGCCCGTCCCCACACGGCGCCGATGCCGCTCGGCGCGCACATCTTGTGGCCCGAGATTGCGACGAAGTCGCAGCCCACCGCCTGCACGTCGACCGCACGATGGGGCGCGGCCTGGGCCGCGTCGACGACGACGACGGCGCCGTGCCCATGTGCCCATTCCACGATGCCCTCGACGCCGTTGACGGTGCCCAGCGCGTTCGACACGAGGTTGAGCGCGACGACCTTCAAGCGCCCGTCGCCGACGAGCTCGTCGAGCCCTTCGAGCACGAGCTCACCCTCGTCGCTGAGCGGGATCATGCGGAACTGGGCGCCCGTCCGCTTCGCGACGTACTGCCAGGGGACGAAGTTCGAGTGGTGCTCGAGCTCGGTGACGAGCACGACATCTCCGGGGCCGAGGTTCGAGAGCCCCCACGCGTACGCCACGAGGTTGATGCCTTCGGTGGCGTTGCGCACGAAGATCACCTCGCGCGCAGCCGGAGCGTTCAGTAGGACGCGAGCCTTCTCGCGCGCGGATTCCAGGCTTTCCGTCGCGCGCTCGGCGAGCTCGTAGACGCCGCGGTGGACGTTCGCATACGAGGTCTCGTAGAACGCCACCATCGCCTCGAGCATCTGGCGCGGCTTCTGGGAGCTCGCGGCCGAGTCGAGGTAGGCGAGCGGCTTCCCGTGGAACTCCTGCTCGAAGATCGGAAAGTCCTTGCGCAGCGTGTGCGCGTCGAGCTTGGCACCGGTCGTTACGGCCACTGTCCTATCGTAGCCCTCACTCCTCGCGCGCCAGCGCGATGCCGCGCCAGATGCCTCCACGACGCGCATAGGGCTCGAAGCCGGCGCGGCGCACGACGTCCACCATCCGGTCGGGTGGGTGCGCGAACGTCCGGAAGCTCGAGCCGCGCAGTCGCAGCCAGAGATTCACGACCCCGAGCAGGGCACGCGAGACGACGTTGCGCGGCGGGTACGTGAAGACGACGGTTTGCCGTGCGTTCTCGGCCGCCGCGCCGAGCAGCCGCTCGTAGTCCGGATAGCAGCAGACGACGCGGTGGAGCACGACCACGTCTACCGGCTCTGTGCCGTTCGCGGCGAAGTCGCCTACGCGCCGTTCCATGCGCTCGGCAACGCCCGCCTCGCGGGCAAGCTCCGTAGCGGCCTCTTCGTAACCCGGCGACAGCTCGACCACCGTCGAGCGTGCCGCCCCCGCTTTCAGCAGCTCGATCTCGACGGCGCCGATGCCGCCGCCCGGCTCGAGCACACTCCGGCCCTCGATTCCCCGCTCGCGCACTGCGTCGACCACCCAGCGCGAGGCCTTGCTCAGCCCCTTGCTCCTGTACCGCTGCATTTCGCGACGAGCCTGCTCCTCCGAGAAGAACTCGGCGTAGCCCGACGGTCCCTGGCAGCACTTCATGACGAGAACGTACCCTGGAGGAGTGCAGCGGGTCGTGCTCACACTCGCCCTCGCGGTCGCCGTGGGCGGCTTCGCCGGGTGCTCGGGCGGAGGCGAACCGCAGGTGTCGTCCGAGACGGGCGCCGCCGTGTTCGCCGACGCCGGTTGCGGGGACTGCCATGCGCTCTCGGCCGCCGGATCGACCGGCACGGCCGGGCCGAGCCTCGACGCGCTGAAGCCCGCCGCCGACCGCGTGGAGCGTCAGGTGAGGAGCGGCGGCCGGGGCATGCCCGCCTTCGACGACACGCTGACGGACGACGAGATCGCGGCGGTGGCGGCGTACGTGTCTGAGTCGGCCGCGTCGAGCCCGGCGTCCGTTGCCGCCGCGTTCGAGCCCGACGACACGAAGCTCGCGGACTGCAAGGGGTCGAGCTCGTGCTTCGAGCAGGCATTCGGCAACCTCGCGTACGCCGGGGGACCGAAGCGCGCGCTCGCGGTCTTCGCCGAGAAGATCGAGAGCGACCCCACCGTTGCCGTCTGCCACCGGATCGCCCACTCCCTCGGTGCGGGCGGGCTCGCCCACTACGACGGTGAGGTCGGGCCGGCCTTCGCCGACGGCACGGCCGTGTGCTGGTCGGGCTACTACCACGGCATCCTGGAGCGCGCCTTCGCGGGAGTCTCGGAGGACGAGCTACCCGCGGTGTCGCGGCGGCTGTGCTCGAGCCACCAGGTACGCACGAGCGACTTCGTCGCGTATCAGTGCGTCCACGGCCTCGGGCACGGGCTGATGATCTACACGGGCTACGACATGCCGCTTTCGCTCGAGACGTGCGACGCGCTCGCGACCGGCTGGGACCAGACCTCGTGCACGGGCGGCGTGTTCATGGAAAATCTCCAGACGTCGTACGGCACGCGCTCGAAGTGGCTTCGCGACGACGATCCCCTCTACCCCTGCCCGACCGTCGCTGAGAGGCACAAGCTCTACTGCTACCTCATGGTCACCTCGCGCATCCTCGACGTCGTCGGCGGAGACTGGCAGCAGACGGTCGACTGGTGCCGCAAGGCGGAGGAGGGCTGGGTGGAGACGTGCTTCCAGTCGCTGGGGCGAGATGCGTCGGGGCGGTCGCTCCAGGATCCGCCGGAGATCATCCGCATCTGCACGCTGGCGGGGGACATGACCGACGAGTGCCTCTTCGGCGCTGCGCGCGACATCACGAGCATGGATGCGGGCGCGCGGCGGTCAGCCGGCTTCTGCGCGGCAACTAAAGCTCGCTATCGCGCTGCCTGCTTCAACGCAATCGGTACGATTCTCGGCGGTTTCTCCCGAGAGGCCGACGCTCGCCGCGCGACCTGCCGGAGCTCCGTGCCGCGGGAGTACTGGGCCGAGTGCTTCGCCGGCGCCGGCGCCTAGGGTACGAGCTTCTCTACTCCGGAGACCTGATCTAGCCCGCGGTCGACGCGCGCGGAGTCGTTCCCTGGGCCGCCACGAAGGACGTCCCGGCGGCCGTCTCTCGCCACGATCATGTCGGCGCCCTCGCCGCCCTCGAGCACGTCACGCCCCACTCCACCTGTGAGCCTGTCGCGGCCAGCGAGGCCGCGTAGGACATCGTCGCCAGCCTTGCCGACGAGGAAGTCGAGGAAAGGCGTCCCCGTGACCCTGTCATCACGCGTTGTGCCGACGAAGCGGCACGGATTCGTGACGCGCTGCTGGGCAGCCTTCTTGAAATCGATCACGTACAGGCCCCAGCGAAGGCATTCGCGGCCGGACGCATACACGAGTTTCTGGCCGTCGGACGACCAGGCAGGCTGGCTGAAGCCATGCGCGTCGGCACCAACCGTCGACGGATCGGTTCCGTCGCGCCCCATCGTGCGCAGCACGGCTTCGCCATAGCTCTCACCGGTCGCCTGGATGTACGCGATTCGTCCGCCGTTGGGCGACCAGGCGGGGAGCGTCTCGTCCTGCTGCCGGTCGGTCAGTCGCTGCGTGCCCGTCCCGTCTGGCTTGATCGACCAGATGTCCCAGCTGTCGGCGCGGTCCGAGACGAAGGCGATGCGACCGCCGTCAGGCGACCACGCCGGGCTCACCTGCCGGTCGAGCCCTGACGTGAGCTTCCTCACGCCGGAGCCGTCAGCGCGCGCGACCGATATCTTCATCCCGGGGCCGATGAACGCGATCTCTTGGCCGTCAGGCGACCAGGAAGGCGTCGTCACATGTGCTTCCGAGAAGGGGTGAAAGTCGGCCGCGTCCGCGAGGCGTCGCTCTGCTCCACCGTCGACGCGCAGGATCCACAGTTCCCCATTGCGGAGAAATGCGATGCGCCCTCCGTCCGGCGACCACGCCGGCGCCGCGCCCTGCTCGAACTCGTCGAGCCCACGGCGCACGTCGGCGACCACGATCCGGCCGTTGGAGGCGGCCACCAGGCCCTGCGTGGAAATCTCGGGGTGCGTCGAAGCACGGAGCAGCCGTTGCACCGCGCCGGTCCTGAGCGAGACGACGGCGACGCTCTCAGAGCCTCCGCACCCCACCTCCTCGCGCTGAAAGGCGATGTGCATTCCCGCCCAACTCGGATAGCGGTCCTGCCAGGCGAGGTTCGCGTTGCAGCCGGCGTGGACCGGTTCGCCGTGCCCGACGACGAAGATCCCCGCGACCACGACTGCGCAGACCAGTCCGCGCACGCCCATGGCTCGAAGGTAGCGGGCGAGGTGTTAGCGGCGCGTTAGGCCCTGGGGATCCGCGCTTCGAGCCGCTCGGCCAGCGCGTCGCGCACCGGCGCGAGCTCGATCCGGTCGAGCACGTCCTGGAAGAAGCCGCGGACGATGAGCCGCTCCGCGTCGCTGCGCGTGAGGCCGCGCGACATCGCGTAGAAGAGCTGCTCGCGGTCGACCTGGCTGATGGTCGCTCCGTGGGTGCACCGGACGTCGTTGGCGAGAATCTCGAGCCCGGGGATCGAGTCCGCGTGCGCGTCCGGCGAGAGGATGAGGTTGCGGTTCTCCTGGTAGGCGTTCGTCTTCTGCGCGTCTTCCTCGACGCGGATCATCCCCCGCCAGACGACGCTCGCCTGCTCGCGGAGCGCGCCCTTGAAGGCGAAGTCGGAGGTCGTCGACGGAGCGTGGTGCTGCTGGAACGTGTCGTAGTCGAGATGCTGCGTGCCGTCGGCGAAGTACGCGCCCGTGACCCGCGACGTCGCCCCTTGCCCGGCGAGGTCGTTGTGAATGCGAACCTTCCCGCGCCGGGAGCCGAAACCGCCGGCGACCCAGTCGAGCTCAGCGTCTCTCGCGACCGTGGCGCGATGCGTGGCGAAGTTCCAGGTCTCCTTCGCGAGGTTCTGCAGCGAGACGTACTCGAGCTTTGCGCCCTGCTCGACGAAGAGCTCGACGGCGGCGTTCGAGTAGCCGGCCGCCTCGACGGTCGGCGACGTGTACTCCTCGATGAGCGAGAAGCGACTTCCTTCCTCCGCGATGACGAGCAGCCGCCAGAAGGTGGCGCCGCTCTCGTCACCCACCACTCGGACATACAGCGGATCCTCGAGCTCCATCCCCTTCGGCACGCGGACGAGGAGCCCGCTCTGCCAGGAAGCCGCGTTGTGCGCCGTGAACTTGTCGTCGGCGCCGACGAGCGCGCCCAGCCGCTCGTGGTCTTCCGGCAGCGGCTCGAACGTCACGCCGTCGGGAACCTTGTCGATCTCGATCGTGCCCCCCACCGCCGTGGCCGTCCCGGCCGCGTCGATCTCGAGCATGTCACTTTGGGACACGTCCGCGGTCTGACCCCGGACATGGCCGTTTTTGGCGAAGGCGTCGGGATCGAAGCCGCGGAGGTCCGTGAATCGCCAGGCCTCCATGGACGTGTCCGGAGGGGGCAGCGAGCGGTAGCGCTCGAGAGCCTCGGCCCTGTTCACGCGTCGAACCTTCGGTGGAGCATGAGCGCGTTCCCGTCCGGGTCCTTGAACCACGCCTGCTTGCACACGCCGGTCTCGATCGTGTCGCCGTCGAAGACGACGCCCTTCGCCTCCAGCTCGGCGCGCGCAGCATCCACGTCGGGCACGCGCAGCGCGAGCCCGGCCGGGCTCGGGGCAAACGCCTGCCCGATGCTCGTCGGATCGAAGATGTCGAGCGTGACCTGGCCGCAGGTGAGCTCCATGTCGCTCTCGCCCTCGGTCTCGACCTGCAGGCCGAGCGTTTCCGCGTAGAACCGCCTCGCGCGCGATATGTCCTGCGTCAGGAACGACACGAAATCGACCCGTTCGACGTCCATTACGGCGTGGAGCCGTCCGAATACGGCGAGTAGCGCCGGTGCAGCACGAGCTCGTTGCCGTCCGGGTCGACGAACGTCGCCATGTGGCAGACACCCGTGTCGACAGTCTCCTCTGTGAACTCGACTCCCTTGGCCTCCAGCTCGGCACGAGCCACCGCGACGTCTTCGACGCGAAGCAGGGCGATCGCGTTCTTCGTCGGCTGGAACTCCACCCCGAAGCGGGCTGGCTCCCAGATCGAGAAGCACGTCTCGCCGATCCAGAACTCGTTGCGTGAGCGCTCATCTGGCCGCAGCGCGAGCGTCTCGACGTAGAACGCGCGCGACCGTTCCCAATCCGTCGAAGGGATCCCGACGGTGTCGACCCTCTCGATCATGGCCGAGATCCGTCGGGGTACGGTCCGTAGCGGCGGTGCAGGAGGATGCGATTGCCCGCTGGGTCGCTGACTCCCGCGCCCTTGCAGGCGCCCGAGTCCCACATCTCTGCGACCTCGAGCCCGGCTGCCTCGAGCTTCGCCTTGGCCTCCGCGACATCGGTGACGCGAAATGCGATGGTCGCGGGCGGCAGCGCCGTGAACTCGTACTCATGCGTGTGCGGCGTCATGACCGCCAGCGTGACGTTCCCCGCCTCGTACTCGACCCAGTCGTCGTCGGGCGAGTTCGGATTCCGTGGGAGGCCGAGCACGTCGCCGCAGAAGCGGTTGGCCTGCTCCATGTCCGTCACCGGGACGCGGATGTAATCGACGCGCTCGATCAAGGCGTGGAGCCGTCGGAGTACGGCGCGTAGCGATGGTGGATCATCAGGCCGTTGCCTTCCGGGTCTCTGAAGAACGCCATGTGGCAGACACAGGAGTCGAACGTGTCGCGCTCGAACTCGATGCCCGCGGCCTCGAGCTTCGCACGCGCTTCGCCGACGTCCGGCACACGGATCGCGACCGACCCGAACGGGAGTGGCTCGAACTCGAGCCCCATCTCCTTCGGTACGACAACGGCAAGCGTGACGTTACCGGTCTCGAACTCCGGCCAGGAGGCTGAGGAGAGCGGGTTCAACTCCAACCCGAGCGTCTCTCTGTAGAACTTCGCCGCTCGCTCCTTGTCACGAACCGGGATGGAGACGAAATCGACGCGTGACGCGCCGATCCCCTTAGCCAACCGAGCCTTCCATCTGCAGCTGAATGAGCCGGTTCAGCTCGACCGCGTACTCGAGCGGCAGCTCCTTCGTGATCGGCTCGACAAAGCCGGAGACGATCATCGCGCTCGCCTCGGCCTCCGACAGCCCGCGGCTCATGAGGTAGAAGAGCTGCTCCTCACCGATCTTCGACACCGTCGCCTCGTGGCCGATGTCGACGTCGGACTCGTCGATGCGGATGTACGGATACGTGTCGGAGCGGGAGTGCTCGTCGAGCAGCAACGCGTCGCACACGACCTTCGACCTCGAGCCGCGCGCGCCCTTCGCCACCTCCAGCAGGCCGCGGTAGCCGCCGCGCCCGCCGTCCTTCGAGATGGACTTGGACGTGATCACGGAGCTCGTGTGCGGCGCGACGTGAACGCACTTGCCGCCGGCATCCTGGTGCTGCCCCTTGCCGGCAAACGCGATCGACAGCACCTCGCCGTGGGCGCCTTCCCCGAGTAGCCAGATGGCGGGATACTTCATCGTCAGCTTCGAGCCGAGGTTGCCGTCCACCCACTCCATCGTCGCGTCCTCGTAGGCGACGGCGCGCTTCGTCACGAGGTTGTAGACGTTCGTCGACCAGTTCTGGATCGTCGTGTAGCGGCAGCGCCCGCCCTTCTTGACGATGATCTCCACGACCGCCGAGTGGAGCGAGTCCGTGGAGTAGATCGGCGCGGTGCAGCCCTCCACGTAGTGCACGTACGCACCCTCGTCGACGATGATCAGCGTGCGCTCGAACTGGCCCATGTTCTCCGCGTTGATGCGGAAGTAGGCCTGGAGCGGCATCTCGATGCGAACGCCAGGCGGCACGTAGATGAACGAGCCGCCCGACCAGACCGCGGAGTTGAGCGCGGCGAACTTGTTGTCGTTCTGCGGGATGATCTTCCCGAAGTACTCCTTGACGAGGTCCTCGTGCTCGCGCAGGCCCGAGTCCATGTCGAGGAACAGGACGCCCTGCTTCTCGAGGTCCTCCTGGAGCCTGTGGTAGACGACCTCGGACTCGTACTGCGCGCCCACCCCGGCGAGGTACTTCTTCTCCGCCTCGGGGATACCGAGCTTGTCCCAGGTGTCGAGGATGTCGGCGGGCAGGTCCTCCCAGTTCTTCGCCTGCTTCTCCGTGGGCTTGATGTAGTAGTAGATGTTCTCGAAGTCGATCGTCGTGACGTCGCCGCCCCACATGGGGAGCGGTCGCGCGTTGAAGTACTCGAGCGACTTGTGGCGGAACTTCCGCATCCAGGCGGGCTCGTCCTTGTGGCTCGAGATGGCGTCGACCAGCTCGTGCGACAGACCGCGCCCGGATTTGAAGAAGTAGTCCTCGGGGACGTGGAAGCCGTACTTGACCTCGTAGTCGGTGCCGATGCCCTTGACGACTTCGGTCTCGGTCTGGGCCATCAGGCTTCAACCTCCGCCGCAGGCTCAGGCGTGAACGCCTCGTAGCCCTCGGCCTCGAGTTTGTGCGCGAGCTCCGGACCGCCTTCCTCGACGATGCGGCCGTCGACGAAGACATGCACGAAGTCGGGCTGGATGTAATTGAGAATCCGCTGGTAGTGGGTGATCAGCAGCGCGCCCATATCCGGAGAGACGAGCGCCTGGACACCCTCGGCGACGACCTTGAGCGCGTCGATGTCGAGCCCGGAGTCCGTCTCGTCGAGCACTGCGATCCGCGGCTTCAGCATCGCCATCTGCAGGATTTCCACGCGCTTCTTCTCGCCGCCGGAGAAGCCGTCGTTGATGTAACGGGACGCAAGCTCCCGCGAAACCTTGAGCCGGTCCATGGCGGCCAGCAGCTCGTCACGGAACTCGGGAATCGGGATCGGGTCGTCCTCGCCACCCGCGCGCGCCTTGCGGATCGCGTTGATCGCGCTGCGCAGGAAGTTCGTCACCGTCACGCCGGGCACGGCGTGCGGGTACTGGAAGGCAAGGAAGAGCCCACGCTGAGCGCGCTCGTCGGCGCCGGCCTCGGTGAGGTCCTCGCCGTCGAAGATGATCTGACCGCCCGTGATCTCGTACGCCGGGTGGCCCATCAGCGCATACGCCAGCGTCGATTTGCCCGAGCCGTTCGGGCCCATGACGGCGTGCACCTCGTTCGGGCTGACCGCGAGGTCGACACCCTTGACGATCTCCGTTCCGTCCTCCAGGCACACGTGGAGGTCTCTCAATTCCAGCAGCGCCAAGCTCGTGAGTCCTTTCTCCTTGAGAACACGCGGAACTCTCGCCGCGCTTGTAACTGATTCTAGCGGAGCAGGCTTCGGCTCCAGACGGCCGAACCGGCCGCTGGTACCCTAGTCACATGCCGAACCTCGGGCCTTGGGAGCTGATCATCCTCGTCGTCGTCCTACTGCTCGTCTTCGGGTCACGCCGCCTGCCGGAGATGGGCCGCTCGGTCGGCAAGGGGATGCGCGAGTTCAAGCACGCGGTGACCGGCAAGGACGACGAGCACGAGCTCGAGGACGCGAAGGACCCGCCCGAGATCACCGCGAGCGCCGTCGAGGAAGAGGACGAGCAGCCCGTCGGCGCCGGCGCCAAGCAGTCGGATAGCTAGCGCGACCGTCTTTTCGGCGGACTGGGTGCTGCCGATCTCGGCGCCGCCGATCGAGAACGGCGCCGTGGCGATCGAGGACGGGCGCATCAAGGCCGTGGGCTCGAGCGCCGACCTCGGCGAGGGCAGGCGCTTCCCCGACGCGGCCATCATCCCCGGCTTCGTCAACGCGCACTCGCATCTCGAGTACGCGGTCTACGCCGGCTTCGGCGACGGCCTCGGCTTCGGCGACTGGATCGGCATGCACGTCGAGCGCAAGTCGCGCATCGACGTCGAGGACATGGAGCACATCGCGCGGCTGGGGGCGTTCGAGTGCCTGCGGTCGGGCATCACCGCCGTCGGCGATTGCAGCTTCAGCGGCGCGGCGGCGACTGCGTGTGCCGATCTCGGCCTGCGGGGCACGATCTACCTCGAGGTGTTCGGCGATGGCAACGGCGTGGTCGCAGAGCGGTTCCAGCCGATGCACGAGCGGATCGCGGAGGCGCTCTCGGACCGGGTCCGCGTCGGCATCTCGCCGCATGCTCCCTACACCTGCTCGCTCGAGCTCTATCGCGCCTGCGACGAGCTAGGCCTGCCGGTCGCCACCCATCTCGCGGAGAGCGAGGACGAGAACGAGTTCCTGCGCACGGGCGGCGGCGCCTGGGAAGCCTTCGCCCACATGCTGGTCAAGCCGCTCGGCACGACCGGCATCAGGGCGCTTGCGGGCGCGCGGCTGCTCGGCCGCAACATGCTCGCCGCCCATTGCGTCATGGCCGACGAGGAGGAGATCGCGCTGCTCGCAGAGCACGATGTCGCCGTCGCGCACTGCCCCCGCTCGAATGCGCTGCTGGGCCTCGGCATCGCGCCCGTCGCAGACCTGCTCGCCGCCGGCGTCCGCGTCGGTATCGGCACCGACAGCCCCGCTTCCACGCCCTCGTTCGACATGTTCGAGGAGCTGCGGACGGCGGTCGCCATGGCCAGGCTGCGCGACCGCAGCACGAGCGCGATGTCGGCCGAGCGCGTGCT
>JBKJWA010000309.1:0-5952 GCA_046716705.1 Gaiellaceae bacterium | reverse complement strand
CCCGCGCGGCCACCAGAACTCGTCGGCGTCGCTGTGGATGACCCAATCCGCGCCAAGCTCGGTCGCGACGATCTGCGCCATCCGGGTGCGCCACTCCACTTCCCGGTACTCGACGTCCTCCTCGCGGATGAGGTGCAAGCGGCCGTCGCGCGCGTACCGGTCGAGGATCTCGGTCGTGCCGTCCTGGGAGCGATGGTCGGTGGCGACGACGTAGTCCACGCCCGCGTTCAGGTGAAAAGCGAGGTGGGAATCGACGATGTCTGCCTCGTCACGGACGAGCAGCGTCATGACCAGCCTCATGGACGGTTCGAAACTACTGCGCTTCCGTCGTCCACTCGAGCAGCGGACGTATCGCGCCGCGCAGATTCCCCAGGAAGGCGCCGCGCGCAGAGTCGCCCCCACCCGGGTCGTGGGCATGAAAAGAGACCGCGTCGAATCTGCTGGCGTGCGGATGCAGCTTCGCGCCGGAAAACGAGCAGACAGCGGCCTCGACGGTCATGAAGCCTTCGTTCAACAGGTTGGCCGGCACCCAAGCCGTCGAGACGTAGTCACCGGCCGGGGCCGGCTCGTGCCAGCGCCGGTCCGTGTCGAGGGCGTTGAAGATGAGCGTGCCTTCGCCGTTCAGGAGCTTGAGCTTCGGAAACACCGGACGGCGTGACCGCAGCACGCGGAACCCGATCTCGATGCCGACGGGATACCGGACGTCCACCGTCTCCCGCGTCTGCCCATCTTGAACCACGCGCACGGAGCGCAAGCGCACGAACCTGTCGCCGGGCGCGGTCTCGATATCCCGCCACTCCTGCACCGGGCCCGATCCGTGACCGGAATGGAGGTAGTGCGCGACCACGTCCGGGCCTGAGCCTTCGTAGACGATCCGTCCCCCGTCCAGCAGGATCGCGCGCTCGCAGAGGCGCGACACCGTCTGCATGTTGTGTGAGACGAAGAGCACCGTCCGACCTGAGGCGCCGAAGTCCTGCATCCGTCCCAGGGAGCGACGCTGGAACTCCGCGTCCCCTACCGACAGCACTTCGTCGACGAGCAAGATCTCGGGCTCGAGGTGCGCCGCGACGGCGAAAGCGAGGCGCACGTACATGCCGCTCGAGTACCGCTTCACGGGCGTGTCCATGAACTGCTCGACGCCCGAGAACTCGACGATCGCGTCCATCTTGCTCGCGATCTCCCGCCGCTTCATCCCCAGCACGGACCCGTTCAGGTAGACGTTCTCACGCCCCGTAAGCTCGGGGTGGAAGCCGGTGCCGACCTCGAGCAGGCTGCCGACGCGGCCGCGAATCAGAGCCCGCCCGTCGGTGGGCGTGGTAATCCGCGTCAGGACCTTCAGCAGCGTCGACTTGCCGGCGCCGTTGCGTCCGATCACGCCGAGCACCTGACCCTCGGGGACATCGAAGGACACGTCGCGCAGGGCCCATATCTCCCGTTCCTTGGCCGCGTGCTCCCGGCCGAGGAGCCGTTTCGATCCCCGCACCATCGACTCTCGGAGCGTGCCGTAGCTCGCCTGCAGCTCGCCGATGCGGTACCGCTTGGAGAGCGCCTCCACTGCGATCGCGGTCGCCATCAGAGCGTGTCCGCGAAGCGCGGCTCGGAAGTGCGGAAGTAGGCGAGGCCGCCGAGGAAGATCAGCACAGCAACCGCGACCCCTACGGCAAACTGAGCGGGATCGGGGGCTGGGCCGCCCACGACCGCCCAGCGCCAGCCGCTGATCACGCCGGTCATCGGGTTCAGCGACAGGATCCATTGCCACTTCGTCGGAAGATCGGACACCTCGTAGATCACGCCCGAGATGAGCGGCAGCACTCCCATGAACACCGGAAGCGCGTGCGGCACGTCCCGGTAGCGGACGTTGAGGGTCAAGAGGAAGAAGCCGGCGCCGAGCGCTGCCAGGAGGGCGTACGCGACGAAGAGCGGTGCGAGCATGACCTCCGGGCCGGCCGGCGCGACGTCGAAATACACCATGAAGCCCACGAGCACGCCGAGCGAGATCACGAAATCGACGAGCGGCACGGTGACGCCCGCGAGCGGGAGCAGCGCGCGCGGGAAGTAGACCTTCCTGACGAGATTCGCGTTCGTGACGAGACTCATGCTGGAGCCTGTCAGCGCCGAGCTGAAGTACTGCATTGGCAGCAGCCCGGAGATGACGAGGATCTGATAGGAGAGCTCCCCCGAGGGCATTTGGGCGAACTTGCCGAAGATCAGGACGTAGATCGCGGTCGTGAAGAGCGGCACGAGCAAGGCCCAGGCGATGCCGAGGAAGCTCTGCTTGTAACGCACCTTGATGTCGCGCCAGACGAACCTGAAGAGAAGCTCGCGGTAGTACCAGAGCTCGCCGAAGTCGAGGTGCGGCCAGCGGGGAGCGGGGCGAATGACGAAGACCCGGTCGACTCGCTCAAACCCGCGCTCCTCCCCGGCGGGGAGCGAAGCCTCGGACGCTGGCGCCTCGGGGACCTTGAGCTCGGTCGCGGTCACCGGCGTGATCTTAGCGCGCTCGTCTGCTCGTCCTCAGCGTTAAGTGCGGCGCAGGACACGGGACCCGAGGCGTAGAAGCCGGGGCCAGAGCCGCTCCTCGAGCCACGCCACGCGTTGCTCGAGCTCGGCGACCTCACCCTCGAGCCGGGCTAGGTCGACCTCGCCGACGGCGGCACACTCCACGGCGTAGGCGGCTTCGTCGACGAGGTCCGGCACCGGAAAGGCGAGCTGGGATCGTTCGCCGCCTGCAGGTGTGTAGCGGCTCGGTCCTTCTACGGCCGGATCGCGCAACGCGCGCAGAGCGTCGCGAAGCCGCGTGTCCTCGACGAAGGCGTCCGTAGCCGTCGCCTCCCTTCCGGCCGCCGCCAGCTCGGGCGGAAAGCGAAAGACCTCGAACGGATACCACGCGCGAAGCGGCACGCCGCGGGTCACAGCGACGGTTCCGTCGGCTCTGACTGCGACGTCCGCGTCCGCGCGGTGCACGGGCCGCACCAGGCCGGTCAGCGGCCGCTCGGGGGCCGGTGCGTCGACGAGCGACCCGCGCGTGGTCATCCGCTCGTGGAAAGGCTCGGTTCCGTCCACGTACAGGAACGGCCGGAGGAGGCCCTGCACGATCGCGTAGCGCGACGGGATCGGGCCCAGCACGTCCTCGAAGCTGCCGCCGCGCGGCCACCAGAACTCGCCCGCGGCCACTCCGAGCACCCACTCCGCGCCGTGCTCGGCCGCGGCCATGCGCGCGAGCCGCGTGCGCCGCGCGTCCGCAGGTCCCTCACCGCCAAGTTGCACGCGCTGCACGGCCCCCTGCCGCTCGTACCAACTCAAGAGCTCGCCGATCTCACCCGCAGCCGCCTCCTCCGGGACGAGGACGAGATCGACGCCGCCGTGCAGGTGGTAGGCGAGTTGAGCATCGAGAACCTCTGGCTCCCCCTCGGCGAGAGCTGTCATCACGAGCTTCATCGCGACGACAGAGTCCGTTCCGGCACTGGCAGACGCAGCGGGCGGCGGACAGCCGGCCGGACGGCGTCGCCCGCGCCTCGACGAAGCGGCGCCGCGATCAGGACGAGGGTCGTCGCCAGCGCGACCCCGAGCGGTTTCGCATCTCCGCCGGGCCAGGCGGAGAGGCCGAGCGGCCAGTAGGCGAACGGCACCAGCCAGAGCGGCGAGAGGCGCGGTCGAATCAGCGCGAGCGGCACGAGCAGCAGGAGAAAGTAGTGCATCCAGACGATCGGCGAAGCGGCGAGCGCCGCAGCCAGGCACAGCGTCAGCGCCGCCACCTCCCGGTCGCGAGGGGTCCGCCGCCGGTCGCGCGCGACGAGCGACGCCAGAACGAGGAGCCCCATCGTCACGAGGAGCGAGAGAATGACCGCCGCGGTCTCCGGCAGGTGCGCCCGGACGCCGAGCGCCTCCACCGAGTACGAAGCGGTTGCCTCGTCGTCGGCCAGGCGCCGCAGGACGTCCGGGTAGTCACCGATCCCCGCGAGGCCGATCGCCGCCCACGGCACGAAGACGAAGGCGAGCGCGAAGCCCACGGCGACGAGCGCCGTCCGCGTCCGCCCGAGCACTCCGAACCAAACCGCGAGCGGCCAGAGAAAGAGCTTGAGTGCGACGGCGGCGCCCGCCGCGGCCCCGGCGGCGAGTAGCCGGTCGCGCCACCGCCACGCGACGCCGACGGCGAGTAGGAGCAAGGGGCCGACGGTGCCGAGGATGACCGCGCTGCGGGTGGTCGGATAAAGCGCCGTCAGGCAGTAGCAGCGCCAGTCGCGAACCCCGAGCAGCCACAGCGCCGTGGCGATCGCGGTCAGTGACAGCAGCGTCCACAGCACTGTCGCCGCGTCAACGCCGAGCGCCTCGAACGGTGAGACGAGAAATGCGAGCAGCGGAGGGTAAGCGTATGTCTCGTCTGCGCGGAAGGCGTACGGCGAGTTGCCGTCTAACACCGCGGAGGCGGCGCGCAGAAAGACGGCGAGGTCGTGAGGGGCTTCGTCCACGGATAGGCGGTAGTCGGCAGCGCGAACGTATTCCCTCGCAGCCCAGGCGGCGGCGATCACCGCTGCCGCGCCCGCGGCGATCTTGGCGGACGTGGCGAGGGTCTCACTGGGAGCAGCGGCTCCTTCCCGTCGTGGCGCGAAAAGCCCAGCCGCAGCGAGCAGCACGAACGCCGGAGTAACCGGAGCAGCGTAGTGCGGGACGGCGAAGACGAGAAGGGAGCTGGCGAAGATCACCGTTAGCCCCGCTGCCGCCGGCGTGACGGCGACGAGTGCACGGCGAGGGCGGCGCAGGGCGAAACCGATGACCCCGACAGCCAGCCAGACAATCGGGGGAGGAAAGCCGCGCGAGGCCTGGTTCAGGCGGTGGACGAGGTCTTCGTTCGGATCACGCGTCGGGATGCGCGCGACCAAGCGGTCGCTGTCGCGCCCGAACTTCTCGTAGCGGCGCTCGTCACGCGGGTCGTCGAAGACGAACGAGTGATCGGTCGGGGACCGCCACACTTCGCGCGCGCCGCCGCCTAAGGTCCAGAGGTTCGGGCCGAAGCGCGACGCCGGGATCGGCTCGCCATCCGTCGGCCGGGGCAGGCGCCGCCCACTGACGATCACCTCCTCCGCCCCTCCCCCGTCGCCGCCTTCGCTCGTGCTGGCTTCGACAAAGGGCGCATACATGCGCGCACTCCAGAGCTGCTCCCAGAAGGTGCGACCGATGCCTCGAACAAACGTGCCCGGATGCTCGCGAATCGCCTCTCGTGTCACGGCGGAGCGGTCGACGCCGGAGAGGCCCTGCATGTCTCCGAAGACGCGGTTGCTACCGGATGAGAAGAACTCGTCGAGGTCGACGCCGTACTAGCGGTACGGCTCCTTCGCCAGAAGGTCGCGGCGCACCTCCTCGGCCAGCCGCCGGGAGGCGGGGCCGTTGTCGGGGTTCACGATCTTCGCCACCATGAAGGCGCGGTAGAGGAAGACCTGGCCGGACGGCATCTGAGCGGCCCCCTGGACGTAGCTGACCGGGTTGTGCGGCCGCCAGCCGCCCACGACCACGACCGCCGCGGCGCAGGCGAGGGCCAGGCCGGCGAGCCCGGCGACCTGCCGCCGCCCGCGGAGCGGCAGCAGGAAGGGCAGAAGCACGAGCGCCGTCACGAGTACGGCCGCGCTCGGCTCGAGCTTGACTGCGTCCCCGTAGCGCAGTTCGTTCAGCAGCTTCCAGCCCTGTGTGAGCACGGCCGAGGGCACGAAGAACGCCGCCGCCCAGGAGAACCGCTCGCGCCACGACCCGCGCAGGAGGAGCGGCAGCAGGACGACGACGATCAGCACCTGGTTCGCCGGCCGGACGAGCACCAGGAGGCCCATCCCGGCGCCGAGCGCGAGGAAGCTCCGTACGGACGGCCTCAGGATCGCCCAGCGCAGCAGCAGCGACCAGCCGGCGAAGCCGGCCGCGAACAGCGCATCGCTCGCCAGCTCGTGGAAGAGGATGGCGTAGCCG
>JBKJWA010000308.1:0-8077 GCA_046716705.1 Gaiellaceae bacterium | reverse complement strand
GGTACGGCGCGTAGCGCCCGGTCGTGACCGCGAGCACCTGGGCGGCCACAGCGGCCCAGGCGAGCACGAGGATGAAGGTGAAGGCCGACACGTATCCGAGCGCCGTGAGCTCGGCAAGGTACCAGGGCGCGTCGAGGCCGAGCCCGAAGCGCAGTGCCGTCGATGCGAGCACGAGCAGCGGTCCGGCGAGGCCGACGACGTACAGCAACGCGCGCAGCCGTGCGCCCCGGTTACGAGCCTGCACGAGCCAGAGCCAGGCATGGGCGGAGGGCAGCACGAAGAGCAGCGCATGGGGATTCGTGCCAAACAGCACAAATGCGATCACGGCGAGGGCGGCGAGCGCGACGGCCATGCCCGCGACCTCGTTCTCCGCCTCCGCGGACCCATGGGAAACAAGCCGGCTCCGGGAAACGAGCCAACCGGCCGCGACCACGAGGGCGAAGAGCGCAAGCGCGAGCCGTGGCCAGTGGGTCGCCGCCTCCGACGCCGGGTTGATCGCCGCCTCGTCACCCCCGGGCCACGCTCCGATGACAGCGAAGAGCATGAATACACCGCCTGCGAAGAGCCAGAAGCCGAGCCGGCGGAGATAGCTGCGCAGCGCCGGCCGTAGCGGGACTCCCCACCGCCGCAGCCGGGCGACGAGGTCGAGGAGGCAGACGACGAACGGCACGAGCAGCGCGACGTAGAGGAGAGCGATCGCCCAGCCGCGGACGACCCGGCCGCCTACGTAGAGGTACGCGCTCGTCCCACTCGCGGGCTCGAGGCTCGCGTCGAGCGATGCGAGGAGGCCTTCGGCCGCCCGGCCGACTCGCCCGAGAACCACAGGGTCGAGACGCCGTGGCCGAGGGTCCTCGCCGGCGCGGCTGCCTTCCGTGGTCACCGCCAGCGCCGGGATGCGCTGGGCGAGGAACGGGTACTGCTCGGTGAGGCTGAACGGGAACGCGAGGTCGACCAGCTGGGCGAGCGCGCTCGGGACCTCGGCTGCGTCGCCGGTCTCCTCCGCCAGCCGCGCTTCGGCGGTCGCCACGAGCCCTGGGGACGGGGAGCGCGGGCCGTCGCCTGCGATCTCGAGGCGCGGCGGATTTCGCGATCCGATGGAGTCGAGCACGATGACCGCCACGACGTGGTCGGCTTGTGGGGAGCTTCGCGCGAGCCTCCGCGCGCCCAGCAGCCCGTACGCGCCGGCATCGGTCGAGACGAAGGACAGCGTGTGCGTGGGGCTGACGCCGCCCACGGCCGTGCGCGTGCTCGAGTACGCGCGGGCGAGCTCGATGAGCGCGGCCGTCCCGGAGGCGTTGTCGTTCGCTCCTGAGTGCCCGCGTGTCGAGTCGCGGTGCGCGACGACGAGGATCGTGTCGCGCGAGCGTCCCGGCACGACGGCGCTGACATTCCGCAGGTCGACGCTGCCGCGACCCGCGACATTCGCCGAGAAGCGGTCTGTCCGCGTCCTCAGGCCGAGCTTCGTCAGCTCGCCGGCCACCCACCGCGCTGCCCCGCCCGACGCGGGCGAGCCGGGAGAACGGTCGGGATAGAGCGTCACGAGATCCTGCGCCAGCCGGTATGCGTTCACGTGGTCGAACGTCGGCTCGAGCGCCGCGGTGACCGCCGGCAGCGGCGCCGGCCTCGACACCGTGAACGCCGCGGCGAGC
The DNA here is from genome assembly GCA_046716705.1 of Gaiellaceae bacterium. GTDB lineage: Bacteria > Actinomycetota > Thermoleophilia > Gaiellales > Gaiellaceae > PALSA-612. The sequence continues at coordinate 6,428 of JBKJWA010000308.1, read as the reverse complement.
ACCGGTATGGCGAGGACGACGAGGGAGGCGCGGTAGAGGCGGCCGCTGAGCGGACGCTCCACGGAGCCCGTTCGTGGGCGCCTCCTGAGCGCGTGGTTCTGGGCGGAAGGGTCAGAAATGGCGCGGCTATAGTAGGTCGGGCTCGCTCATCGGCTCATGTCGAACCCCGCCACCATTCTCCTGGTCGACGACGAGGAAGCCGTCCAGAAGCTCTTGACCTTTCCGCTGGAGCGCGACGGCTACCGCGTGGTTCAGGCACGGGATGGGGACGAGGCCATGCGGCAGTTCGACGAGCACTCGGTCGATCTCGTCGTCCTCGACCTCATGCTGCCCAGGCTCGACGGGCTCGAGGTCTGCAAGCGGATTCGCGCTGTGAGCCACGTTCCGATCATCATGCTCACCGCCCGCGACGACGAGGTCGACAAGGTCCTGGGCCTCGAGCTCGGCGCGGACGACTACATCACGAAGCCGTTCTCGATCCGCGAGTTCCGCAGCCGCGTGAAAGCCGCTCTGCGCCGCGCCGCCGCTCCGAAGCAGGGCGACGACGAGCTGGAGCCGATCTCCGTCGACGGGCTCGTCATCGACCCGGGCCGGCGGACCGTCACCGTGAACGGCGATCCGGTCGACCTGACGTACGTCGAGTTCGAGCTGCTGTCGGCGCTTGCCTCGCGGCCCGGCCGGGTGTACAGCCGGCAGGCGCTGCTCGACGCGCTCTGGGGGGACTCGGCGTACCGCGACCCGCGGACGATCGACGTCCACGTCCGCCACCTGCGAGAGAAGCTCGAACAGACGCCGAGCGAGCCGCAGGTCATCCTGACCGTGCGCGGCGTCGGCTACCGCTTCCGGGACACATGAACCCCCTCCGCAGTGTCGGTGCGCGGCTGAGCCTCGCGCTGCTGCTCGTGGTGGCGATGGCGCTCGGCCTCGTGTACCTCGCCGTCGCGCCCTCGCTCGAGAACCGCCTCGTGAACTCCCGCCTCAACGATCTCGAGCGCATCGCGCCCGCTCTCGCCGACGACTTCGCCGACAACCCCTCCGACCCGTTCTTCTTCGAGAGCGCCTCGACGACGGCGAACGCACGGGTCGTGCTGCTCCGGCCACTGTCGCGTGTGCCGCTGGAGCTGAGCGTTGTCGGCGACTCGCGCGGGGGCCGCAGCTCCGCAGACATCCGCGACGACCGGCTCGCCAAGGCGACCTCACGGGATCTCGCCGCGCGGCGCGACACGGTCTCCCGTCGCGGCGAGCGCTTCGCCGAGGTGACGTTCCCGGTCGGCCAGGACGGCACGGTGCTGCTGCTCTCTGCGTCACTCGATCGTGCTCTCAGCGACGTGAACCTCGTAAAGCGCCGCCTGCTCATCGCCGGGGGCGTGGTGCTTGCGCTCGTCTTCGTCGTCGGCTATGCGGGCTCATGGGTCTTCACGCGCCGCATCCGGCAACTTGAACGGGCGGCGGAGCGGATCGCCGACGGAATGTTCGACGAGCCCGTGACCGACCTCGGCAACGACGAGGTGGGCGAGTTGGCCCGTGCGTTCGAGCGGATGCGGCGACGGCTTGCGCAGCTCGACCACGCCCGGCGCGAGTTCATCGCGAACGCGTCCCACGAGCTGCGCACACCGGTGTTCTCCCTCGGAGGCTTCCTCGAGCTGCTCGACTCCGAGGAGCTCGACGAGGAAACGCGACGCGAGTTCCTGACGACGATGCGCGAGCAGGTGCAACGGCTCGAGAAGCTCGCCACGGAGCTGCTCGACCTCTCGCGGCTCGATGCGGGCCAGATCGACCTCGACCGTGAGGTTGTGCCGCTCGACGTGGTGGCGAGCACGGCGGCGGCGGAGTTCACCGCCGTCGCGCTGCAGAGCGGGCACGAGCTCGAGGTCGATGCGGCCAGGCCGGTGATGGCGATCGCGGACGAGCAGCGCACGCTCCAGGTCGCACGCATCCTCATCGAGAACGCGCTCGTCCACACGCCCGCGGGCACGCACGTCCGCATCGACACCGTCGAGGAGGGTGGCAACGCACGGCTGACGGTCTCCGACGACGGGCCGGGAATCGCGGACGACGAAGCAGCGAACGTCTTCGAGCGTTTCTACCGCGTGGACGGCGCCCAGGCGTCCGGGAGCGGGCTCGGGCTCGCCATCGCCCGAGAGCTCGTACGGCTGATGGGCGGCTCACTCGCGCTCGAGCGCTCGAACGGCCGAACGTCGTTCGTCGTGAGCCTGGCCGCCCCCGCTACGCCCGCCGAAACCGTGTCGGCAACGCGCTAGCGGCCATTTTCACGTGAAAACGGCCGAGGGAACAGCCGTCCGATCTCGGGCTGTATGCTCGAAGCGAGGCCCGTTTCCATGCTGAATCTCGTCAATGTCGGACACAAGTCCCTGGCGGACTACGCGTCGATCACGACGCGTGGGCTCAGGGAGGAGATCGACGCACTCGCTGCGCCGCTCGCAGGCAAGCGGGTTCTCCACCTGTCGGCAACGGCGTTCGGCGGTGGCGTCGCCGAGATCAACTACACGCTCGTCCCGCTCATGGCCGACGTCGGTCTCGACGTCGAATGGCGCATCATCCAGGCTTCGGACGGCTTCTTCGACGTCACGAAGACGATTCACAACGCCCTCCAGGGCAATCCGGAAGGGCTGACGGAGGAACAACAGGACGTGTACCGGCGGTGCAACGCCGCGAACGCGCGCCTGCTCGACGGCGACTGGGACATCGTCATCGTCCACGACGCGCAGCCGGCGGCGATGATCGACACGGCCGCGTCCTCCTCCGCCCGCTGGATCTGGCGCTGCCACATCGATCTCTCCACGCCGAACGAGGACGTGGTCGGCTTCCTTCTGCCCTCGGTGGCGAGGTATGACGCCGCGATCTTCCACCTCGCGGACTACGTGCCGCGGTCGCCGGGCCTGCCGCGCTCGTACATCTGGCCGCCCGCGATCGACCCGCTCGCGCCGAAGAACATGGCGCTGCCGCTCGAGGAGTCGGTCTACATCGTCAATCAGTTCGGCATCGACACGAATCGCCCACTGTTGACCCAGGTGTCCCGCTTCGACCCGTGGAAGGACCCGCTGGGCGTGATCGACGCCTATCGCGTCGTCAAGGAGACGCATCCCGACGTGCAGCTTGCGCTCGTCGGCTCGATGGCCCACGACGACCCCGAGGGCTGGGAGTTCTACAACCAGACGGTCGCGTACGCCGGCGAGGATCCCGACATCTTCGTGCTCTCGAACCTCAACAACGTCGGCTCGGTCGAGGTGAACGCGTTTCAGGTCTATTCGGCGGCCGTCATCCAGAAGTCGATTCGCGAGGGCTTCGGGCTGACCGTCTCTGAGGGGCTCTGGAAGGCGCGGCCGGTCGTGGCGGGGCGCGTTGGCGGCATCGTGACGCAGATCGAGCACGGGGTCACGGGCTGGCTCGTGGACTCCTCGACGGAGTGTGCGGAGGCCTGCCTCGAGATCCTCGCCGACCCGGCGGCCGCCCGCGAGGCTGCCCTGCTAGGCAAGGAGCACGTCCGCAAGCACTTCCTCACGCCGAGGCTGCTGCGCGACTGGCTCGCGCTGTTCAACCGGCTGCTCGTGTCCGAAAGCGCCGGCGCCGAGCTGGTCGAAGTAGCTTCGGGGTAGTGCACGCGGAACGCCGCCGGCTGATCGTCGTCTCGAACCGTGGTCCCGTTACGTACGGGCGCGACGCCTCCGGCGCACAGGTCACACGTCGGGGCGGCGGCGGCCTCGTGACGGCGGTGGACAGCCTTGCCTCGAGCTACGACGTAACGTGGATCGCGAGCGCGTTGAGTGACGAGGATCGCGCCGTCGCCGAAGAGTCTGGTGGCGCTTTCGACGAGACCTCGCGGCGCGGCTCCCCGTTCCGGCTGCGGCTTGTTGCGCACGACCCCGCCGCGTACTACCGCCACTACAACGTCGTCGCCAATCCGATGCTGTGGTTCATCCAGCATCGGCTCTGGGATCTCGTGCGCTCGCCGGTGCTCGACGCGACGTTTCACGAGGCCTGGCACCTAGGCTACGCGCTCGTGAACGCCGGGTTCGCCGATGCCGTCGTCGACGAGCTGGCGGACGATCCAGGCGCGACCGTCTTCTTCCACGACTACCACCTCTATCTTGCGCCGGCGATCGTGCGAGAGCGCTGCCCGGACGCGCGCCTCGTGCACTTCGTCCACATCCCGTGGGTGAGCGTCGACGGCTGGACGGTATTGCCGGCGGACATGCGGCGCGCCGTGCACGAGGGCGTGCTGGCGAACGACCTCGTCGGCTTCCACACGGAGCGCTGGCGGAGGTTGTTCGCGGAAGCGGCCGCCGCGATCACGGGCGGCGAGACGAAGACGGTGGCGCGGCCGATCTCCGTCGACCCGGCCGAGCTGGATGCGCTTGCGGCCGACGAGGCTGTCCTCGACCGCCGCGCCGCGCTGCGTAAGGAGCGGCCGGAGCGGCTTGTCGTACGCGTCGATCGCACCGATCCCTCGAAGAACATCCTGCGCGGCTTCCGCGCGTTCGAGCTCCTGCTCGAAGGCCACCCTGAGCACCGCGGCCGTGTCGGGATGCTCGCGCTGCTCGATCCCTCGCGCCAGGACATCCCCGAGTACGCCGAGTACCTGGCGGAGATCGAGCACGCGGCGGCTACCGCCAACGAGCGCGCCGGCATGACGGTGATCGATCTCCGGATCGGCGACGACTTCCCGCTGTCGGTCGCGGCGTACGTGGAGTACGACGTGCTGTTCGTGAACCCGATCTTCGACGGGCTCAATCTCGTCGCGAAGGAGGGACCGCTGCTCAACGACCGCGACGGCGTGCTCGTGCTCTCCGAGAACGCGGGCGCAGCGGAGGAGCTCGCACCATGGGCGCTCGTCGTGAGCCCGTTCGACGTCGAGGAGCAGGCGGAGGCGCTCCATCGCGCGCTGGAGCTGCCTGCGGCCGAGCGGAGGGAGCGTCTCTCCGGGCTCCGCGAGCACGTGCGCGCGCACGACATCGCCTGGTGGGCCGAAGGGCTCTTCGCTGCGCTCGACGGCTAGGCTCTGCGCGTGACGGCTGTCGCCGCAGCGAGCGCCACCGTGCGTTCCGTGAACCCCGCGACGCTCGATGTCGTGTGGGAGGCGCCCGCCGCCTCCGAGGGTGAGCTCGCCGACGCGATCACCGCCGCCGGCTCGGCCCAAAAGGCGTGGCGGCTCATACCGGTAGCCAAGCGCCGCCGTCGCTTCGACGCCCTCGTGGAAACGCTGCTCGACCGTGCCGACGAGATCGCCCGCACGATCACCGCCGAGACCGGAAAGCCGCTCGTGGAGTCGTACTCGAGCGAGCTGTTCGTTGCGGCCGAGAGCGCTCGCTGGATCGGTCGCAACGCCGGCCGTGTGCTCGGCGCTGAGCGTCTCCGCACCCCGCGACTGATCGCCTTCAAGCGAGGTCGCGTGTTGAACGAGCCGCTCGGCGTCGTCGGCGTCATCTCCCCGTGGAACTTCCCGCTCGGCGTTCCTTTCACCCAGGTGGCCGCTGTTGTCGGTACAGGCAACGCTGCCGTGCTCAAGCCGTCCGAGCTCACGCCGTTGACCGGGGAGCTGGTGGGGCAGCTGTTTCGTGACGCAGGCTTCCCGCCCGATCTCGTGCGCGTCGTCCACGGAGCGGGTGAGACGGGACAAGCGCTCGTGGAGGCAGCGGGCATCGCAAAGATCGTCTTCACGGGATCCGCCGACGCGGGTCGGGCGGTGGCGGCTGCGGCAGCTCCGCTGCTCCGACCCGTAACGCTCGAGCTGGGCGGGAAGGACCCGTTTGTCGCCTTTGCCGACTGCGACGTCGGCCGCGCGCTCGCCGGGGCGCTCTGGGGCTCGTTCACGAACTGCGGTCAGGTCTGCTCGGGCGCCGAGCGGATCTACGTCGAACGGCCGCTCTACGACCGCTTCGTGGAGGAGCTCGCCGCAAAGGCACGCGCGCTCAGGATCGGCCGCGGCGACGATCCGGAGGTCGACCTCGGCCCGATGATCGCCGAAGACCAGCGGGCCCGCCTGGAGGACCTCGTCGAGGACGCCGTGGACAGCGGCGCGACGGTCGTCACGGGCGGCGAGCGGCCCGACACAGGGCTACCCGGCTGGTTCTACGAGCCGACGGTGCTCGCGGGAGAGCGGATCGAGGGCCGCGTCGCCGACGAGGAGCTGTTCGGTCCAGTCGTCACCGTGGAGCCGTTCGACACGGAGGAACAGGCGGTGACGCTCGCGAACGCCTCTTCCTACGCGCTCGGCGCGAGCGTCTGGACGACCGATGCCGGGCGTGCCCGCCGCGTGTCGGCGGCGCTCGACGCCGGAGCCGTGTGGACGAACGACATCGCGCACTCGTATTTCTTCGCCCAGGCGCCGTGGGGTGGCCGCAAGAGCTCCGGGTACGGTCGCACGCACGGGTTGCAGGGCCTGCGCGAGCTCGTCAGCCCGAAGTACG
>JBKJWA010000307.1:0-3240 GCA_046716705.1 Gaiellaceae bacterium | reverse complement strand
CCCTGAGGCCCACTACCACTCGACCGGCCCCGAGATCTGGGAGCAGGTGGGCGACGAGCTCGATCTGCTGGTGATCTCGGTGGGCACGGGCGGGTCGATCACCGGCACGGGGCGCTACCTGAAGGAGCGCAAGCCGGATCTCGTCGTCGTCGGCGCGGACCCCGAAGGCTCGGTCTTCACGGCAGAAGACGAGGGCGGCGTCCACCCGTATCTCGTCGAGGGCATCGGCAAGGACACGTTCCCCGAAACGTTCGATCCGTCGATCGTCGACGAGTACGTGCGCGTGTCCGACCGCGACTCGTTCCTCACCGCCCGCCGCCTCGCACGCGAGGAGGGCATTCTCGGAGGAGGCTCGGCTGGGACTTCGGTCTTCGCGATGCTCGAGACAGCGCGCCGCCACGGCCCCGGCAAGACGATCCTCACGACGATTCCCGACGGCGGCCGCGGCTACCTCTCGAAGCTCTATGACGACAACTGGATGCTCGAGCACGGGTTGCTCGAGCGGCGTGGCCGGCTACCGACGATCGACGAGGTGCTCGCGTTCAAGCACTCTGAGGATGGCGCCACGCCCGACCTCGTCGTCTGCGAGGCGCACCAGAAGATCGGCGCTGCGATCGAGCTCATGCAGCGCTACGGGATCTCCCAACTGCCCGTCGTCCGGCGTGACCCGCCGTCCTCGCTCACCGACGTCATTGGCTCGCTCAACGAGCGCGGGCTGCTCGACCGCGTCTTCCGCAACCCCGACTCGCTCGGCGAAGAGGTCGCCGGCGCCATGGATCCGCCGCTACACGCCGTGGATACCGGCGACTCCGTGCGCGACGTCTACGGCAACCTCGCGGGCACCGGCGCCGCGGTGCTCGTCGCCCGGTCGGGCGCTCCGGCGGCGGTGCTCACGCGCAGCGACCTCCTCGAGTACCTCGCGCACGGCCGCGCCGAGTGATGCTGCTCTACAACTCGCAGCCGTCGGGCAACTGTTACAAGGTTCGACTGCTTCTCTCCCAGCTCGGCATGCCATTCGAGCGGGTCGAGGTGGACACGAGGACGAAGGATGGGCGCGGCCCGGTGCTCGGCGGCAAGAACCCTGCCCTCCGCGTGCCGGTGCTCGAGCTCGACGACGGGCGGCACCTGCCCGAGTCGGGAGCGATCCTCTGGTACCTCGCGGACGGCACCGACTTCGTCCCCGACGACCGGTTCGACCGCGCGCGGGTCCTCCAGTGGATGTTCTTCGAGCAGTACGACCACGAGCCGTACATCGCAGTCATCCGGCATCGGACGATGCTCGGCCGCGTCGACGACTTTGCCGACTCCGACGAGCGGCGCGAGCGCGGCTACAAGGCGCTCGACGCGATGGAGACGCATCTCGGTGGCCACGCGTACTTCGTCGGCGACGGCTACACGATCGCCGACATCGCGCTCTACGCGTACACGCATGTCGCAGACGAAGGCGGCTTCGAACTCTCCGGCTATCCCGTGGTCAACGCGTGGCTCGCGCGAGTCGCGGACAAGCCTGGCCACATCACGATCGACGATTGACCGTCAGCGTCGCGCAGCTCCGCCGGTTCCTCGTCGCGCACCAGCGCTACGCGACGCGGGCGCGGACGTCGAACGCCGCGGACGTCGCAGGCGAGATCCGGCGCCTGTCGGCGGTGCAACTCGACTCCATCTCCACGGTCGACCGCGCCCATAGGCTCACGCTCACCTCCCGGCTCGGCTTGTACAAGCCCGGCACAGTCTCGCGGCTGCTCGGCGAGGGCAGGATCTTCGAGTACTGGGCGCACGAGGCATGTCTCGTGCCCATCGACGACTACCCGCTCTTCAAGCGCCGCATGGCGCATCTCGAGGATGCGCACTGGTGGGGCCGCAAGCGCCAGGATCGGGAGACAGAGAGACACGTGCTCGACGCGATCCGCGAGCGAGGCGCGCTCCCCTCGCGCGCGTTCGAAGGCCGGGGACGGCCGGGCGAGATGTGGAGCTGGAAGCCGGCGAAGGGCGCGCTCGAGCATCTCTTCGCCGCCGGCGAGCTCGTCATCGCCGGACGCGACGGCTTCCAGCGCGTCTACGACCTGCCGGAACGGGTCATCCCGCGTCGGCTCCTCGACGCGCCCACCCCGTCGGAGGACGAGTTTCGGCGCGGCTACGTGCGGCGCGCCGTCCAGGGTCGCGGGGCGATCACGGAGCGGGGCATCGCCGAGCACTGCCGCTTCCGCGGCGGGGCTGCGGCGATCCGCCCGATCGTCGACGGGCTCGTCGACGACGGGGCCGTTCAGCGCGTGACCGTGGACGACGGCGGGCCGCCGGTCGTGGTCGCTGCGGGCGTCGAGGTGGACGGGCGCGTGTCGCGCGGAGGTGTCCTCGTCTCACCCTTCGACAGCCTGCTCTGGGACAAGCCGTTCGTGGAGCGCGTCTTCGGCTTCCAGCCGCTGATCGAGGTCTACAAGCGCGAGCACGAGCGGATCTACGGCTACTACGTGCTGCCGTTCCTGCTCGGCGAGCGCTTCGCCGGCCGCGCCGACCTCAAGGCCGACCGGCGCGAGGGCGTGCTCCGCGTGAAGGCGTTCCACGTCGAGCCCGGCGTCCGTGCGTCGAAGCGCCTCTACGGCGCCTTCGACCGCGCGCTCGCGCGGCTCGCACGCACCATCGGACTCGAGCGGGTGAAGCGATGACGATCGTCTCGCTGGAAGAGGCGCGCCGGATTGCGGTTCGCTCCCAGCTGCTCGACGGCTCGGCGACGTCCGTTCTCGAGACCGTGAGGCAGCTCGGCTTCCTCCAGATCGATCCCATCTCGACGGTGGCGCCGCCGCAGCACCTCGTCCTCTGGAGCCGGCTCGGCTCAGGCTACGACCCGGCCGAGCTCGAGAGGCTGCTCTGGGACGAGAAGAAGCTCTTCGAGCACAACGCCTTCATTCGGCCCATCGAAGACCTACCGCTGATCCGGGGCCGGATGCGGCGGCGGAGCACGAAGTACGCCCACGAGCGCCGAGGCAACGAGTTCCTGAAGGCAAATGCACGCTACAAGCGCGCCGTTCTCCGTGAGCTCGAGCGGTCGGGACCGCTGCTGTCGCGCGAGATCACGGGCAGCGCCGTGAGAACCTGGACGTCGCACGGCTGGTACGGCAACCGCAACGTCGCCGTGCTGCTCGAGATCCTCCACGCGCGCGGTGTCGTCGCCGTCGCCGGCCGGCGAAACGGCCAGCGGCTCTGGGACCTCGCCGAGCGCTGGTATCCCGAGACGGAGACGGT
>JBKJWA010000306.1:0-7891 GCA_046716705.1 Gaiellaceae bacterium | reverse complement strand
GACCCGGAAGAGCTGTTCTTCGTCGGCGACGAGTTCCAGTCGATCTACCGGTTCCGGCATGCGGACGTGGAGGTCTTCCGGGAGCGTCGTGCCGGATCGGAGGGCGTGCTGCCGCTGCGCGCGAACTACCGCTCGCGGCCGGAGCTGCTCGACGTCGTCAACGAGCTCTTCGCCACAGATTTCGGGGAAAGTTACGCGCCGCTCGTGGCCGCCGGCCGCTTCCCCGACCCCGCCAAGGGCCCGGCCGTCGAGCTGCTGGTGAACGACAAGCGAAGCTACAAGGAGACGGGCGACGACTGGCGCCGAGGGGAGGCGCAGGCCGCGGCGCGGCGGGTCCGAGAGCTGTGTGACGCGGGGGAGGCGACGCCGGGGGAGATCGTGTTTCTCTTCGCCGCGGGCACCGATGCCGAGGTGTTCGAAGAGCAGTTGCGCGCCGTCGGCTTGCCGACCTACCGGGCCGCGGGCCGCGGGTACTTCGCGCAGCAGCAGGTGCTCGACGTGCTCGCATACCTCCGGCTGCTGCACAACCGCTACGACGACGAGGCGCTGGCGGCCGTGCTCGCCTCGCCGCTCGTCGGTGTGTCGAACGACGCCCTCGTGCTGCTGCGGCGTGCGGCGAGCCGCCGGCCGCTCTTCTCCGGTCTCGAGCGGCAGCTGCCGCAGAGCCTGGCGGCGCGCGACGAGCAGCTCTTCCGTGCGTTCCGACAGCGGTACGACCGTCTCCTCGGGCTTTCGACCACGGCCGGGCTCGAGCGGCTGATCGACCAGATCGTCTCCGAGCACGACTACGATCTCGCGGTACTTGCGCAGCACGACGGGCATCGTCGCTACGCGAATCTCAGGAAGCTCGGGCGGCTTGCGCGCTCGTACGAGGCCCTTCGCGGCCGCAACGTCGAAGGGTTCGTCCGCTTCGTGTTCGATCGGCAGGCCTCCGGCGCGCACGAGGCCGAGGCGTTCGCCGAGGAGGAGGGGGGCGACGCGGTCCGGCTGCTCACGATCCATGCGGCAAAAGGCCTCGAGTTTCGCGTCGTCGTCGTCGCGGACGCGGGCCGTGATCGGCCGCCTGCGCGCGGCGAGGAGATCATCTGCCGCCCCGATGGGCTCTTCGGCTTCAAGGTGCTGGACCCTGCGACTGGGAAGCGCCGCGGCGCGTTCGACTACGAGGCAGTGCGCTCGGCGGAGCAGGCAGCGGAGGAGGCGGAGCGCCTGCGTCTCTACTACGTGGCGATGACGCGGGCGATCGATCGCCTGCTCATCTCCGGGTCGATCGATCCGTCGCGGGGGCAGGAGGCCCGGACGCCGATGGCGTGGGTGCTCGACCGGCTGGGCTCCGTGTCGCTCGACGAGGTCGGCGACGAGCCGCTCGTCGTCGAGCGGGGGGCCGCCAGGCTGCTCGTCCGCGTCACTCGTCATCAGGCCGAGGCGAAGGAGGCGGCGAGCGAGCCCGAGCCCGACGTGGAGGAGCAGCTCTCGCTCTTCTCCCACGAGGAGGACGTGGCGGAGAGCCCCATCGCGGCGCTGCGGCCGCTCGAGCTTGTCGAAGCACCTCCGGCCTACGAGCCGCGGCGGCTTTCGTACAGCGCGCTCGCGACGTTCGACGAGTGCCCCGCAAAGTTCTACGCACGGTACGTCGCCGGCATGCGCGAGCGTCGACGCGAGACGACGCTCGGCGCCGTCGGTGTCGGGTCGGCGGTTCACGAGCTGCTGGAGGGGATCGACCTTGCCGCACCGGCTGTTCCGGCGGACCTCGCCGAGCTTCAGCCCGATGCCACGCCGGAGGAGCTCGAGAGAATCGAGGGGTTCCTCGCGTCCTACTGCGGCTCGAAGCTCGCAGCCCGGATCTCGGCGCTCGAGGCTGCGAGGAAAGAACAGTCATTCTCGTTCGAGCACGACGGCGTCGTCTTGCACGGCTTCATCGACGTGCTCGCGCTCGGCGCCCACGCGCTCGTCGTCGACTTCAAGACAAACGTGCTCGAGGACGCCCCGCCCGAGGAGGTGACCGAGGAGGCCTACGGCCTGCAGCGGCTCGTGTACGCGCTGGCATGCTTCCGCGCCGGCGCGGAGAAGGCCGAAGTCGTGTACCAGTTCCTCGAGCGACCGGACGAGCCTGTCGTGACGATCTTCACGTCCGCGGACGTTCCGCAGCTCGAGGCACAGCTCTCCGCTGCGATCGAGCGCATCCGGGCAGGCGCGTTCGTTCCCACACCGAGCGATCGCGCATGCGCGGATTGTCCGGCGCTCGATGTCGTCTGCGCGGGAACGCGGCTGCGAACGGCCGTTGGCGCGTAGCTTCGTCTCGGAAGCCCGCCGGCGCGTGGGGCCGAAGCGGGCTCGCATCGGCCCCACGATCGCGCGCCTCCGCGCGGCGCACCCGGATGCGGCGATCGCCCTGCGCACCGGCTCGGAGCTCGAGTTGCTCGTGGCCGTGATGCTCTCCGCCCAGACGACCGACGTGAACGTCAATCGCGTCACCGAGAAGCTCTTTCGGAAGTACCGCCGACCGGAGGACTACCTCGCGGTGCCGGAAGAGGAGCTCCAGCGCGACATCTACGCGACGGGGTTCTTCCGGCAGAAGGCGCGCGCCCTGCGCGGGACGATGCGGATGCTCATCGAGGAGTACGACGGCCGTGTCCCGCGAACCGTCGACGAGCTCGTGCGGCTGCCCGGCGTTGCCCGGAAGACCGCAAACGTCGTTGCGAGCGAGCTCGGTCATCCGCAGGGCGTCGTCGTCGACACGCATGTGCGGAGGCTGTCGCAGCGGCTCGGCTTCACGCGTGAGGAGGATCCCGTGAAGATCGAGCGCGACCTCGTCCGGCTCGTGCCCCGAGACGACTGGGGGCTCTTCCCGCATCTGCTCATCTGGCACGGCCGGCGTGTGTGTCTTGCGCGCGCGCCGCGCTGCGAGGATTGCGTGTTGGCGGAGCTGTGCCCTGCTAGACGGGAGTGAGCGCCACGAGCAACCCACCGTCCTCGTCGTAGGCGGGGAAGAGGTCGGCGGTGACGCACTTTCGCACTCCAGACGCGGCCTTGAGCTCGAGCTTCTGGCCGAGCTTCCTCACGCCCCACTCGAGCGCCGTCGCGATAGGGCTGGGCCCTGAATCGTCGCCGTTCATAAAGAGCGCCTCCTCGATCGGGTGCCCCATGAGATCCCGCTCGGTGTAGCCCGTCAGCTCGAACACGCCTCGCCCGACGGCGAGGACGCGGCCGGTCCCGTCACAGACGACGAAGCCGGTTGTCGGCGCCGGGTAGTAGTCGTCCATGAGCTCGAAGAGGAACCCGAAGCCACAGCGGCTGCACCCGACCGCGGTCGGGTCGGTGAGGCTCGCGCGGCGATCGTGGTCGATCGAGCGTTCCTTGCAGTTCGGGCAGATGAAATACGGCACGGCCAGCTCAGACTAGCCGCGGTCTGTCCGTTCCAGTCGGCCAGAACGGACAGGTCCTAGTGTCTGACACTGAGGTGTTCCAATTCCGTGCCAATCGCTCCACAAGCGGCTCGGCGACTACGTACGGGCGCTCTCGGCGACGGCCTGTCGCTCGTGAGCCCGCTCTGTGAGGAAGCGCTCGGCGTCGAGCGCGGCCATACACCCCGAGCCGGCGGCCGTCACGGCCTGCCGGTACACGTGATCCTGGACGTCGCCCGCTGCAAAGACGCCGGCGATGTTCGTCTCCGTGGAGCCCGCCTTGGCGATGAGGTACCCGGCCTCGTCGTGGTCGAGCCAGTCGAGGAACAGCGCCGTCGACGGATCGTGCCCGATCGCTACGAACACGCCGTCGGCCGGCACCTCGCGCGTTTCTCCGGTCTCCATGTGGCGAAGGACGACCCCCGTCACCTTGCCGACGTCCTCGCCGAGAACACGATCGACGACAAACGGCGTGAGGATCTCGATCTTCTCGTTCTCGCGTGCGCGGTCGACCATGATCGGCGACGCTCGGAACTCGTCGCGCCGGTGCACGAGCGTCACGCTCGTCGCGAACTTCGTGAGGAACGTCGCCTCCTCCATCGCCGAGTCGCCGCCACCGACGACGACGACGGTTCGCTCGCGGAAGAAGGCGGCGTCGCACACGGCGCAGTAGGAGACCCCTCGCCCCTGAAGCGAGAGCTCCGTGTCGAGGCCCAGCTGCCGAGCGTTGGCGCCCGTCGCAACGATGACGGCCTCCGCGCGATGTTCGTCCTCCCCCACGTAGACGCGGAACGGCCGCTCCGAGAGGTCGACGCGCGTCATGTCGTCCGTGAGGAACTCTGCTCCGAAGCGCTCCGCTTGGCGCCTGAAGTCCTGCATCATCGCCGGCCCGAGGATGCCGTCGGGATAGCCGGGGTAGTTCTCGACATCGCTCGTGATCATGAGCTGGCCACCCCACTGAATGCCCTCGATCACGAGCGGCCTGAGGTTCGCCCGCGCGGCGTAGAGGGCTGCCGTATAGCCGGCGGGGCCGCCCCCGATGATGATGAGATCGCGAACGCCTTCTGGTGTCATTTCCACTCCACTGTAAAGGGCGGAGCGGCGTGCCCCGCCACGGGAGTAAACGCTACGCGGCGTCCAGGGCTTCCAGCTGTGGCGCGGCGGGTGCCTCGATGGCTTCGGCGTCGTGCTCGGCTGCGCGGTCGAGCTTCCCGTCGAACTTGTCGAAGCGCTTCTCGGAGTCGATGTACTTCGTCTGGGCGTTCGAAAGGTGCTTGCCGACGAGCTCGAAGTCCACGCGCATCTTCAGGAAGTCGTTCCGCAGGTCGGCGACGTACGCCATCACCTCGTGGGCGTTCTGCTCGAACTCCATGCCCTTGAGCCCGAACGCAATCACCTGGAGATATGCCGTGAACGTCGTGGCCGACGTGGGATATACGCGTCTGCCGTGCGCATGGTCGAGCAGCGCACCGGTCTTGCCGCACACGAGCTCGTAGTAGATGGCCTCGGACGGGAGGTACATGAACGCGAAGTCGTACGTGCCCTCGGCGGGCTTGATGTACTTCTCGGCCACTGCGTCGACGTGGCCCTTCATGTCGCGCGCGAAGGCCTTCTCGTAGAGCGTCCGCGAAGCGTCGTCCGGTGCCTCGACCATCCGCTGGAAGTTGTCGAGCGGGAACTTTGCGTCGACGGGGATCAGCCTCTCCACCTTGATGACGGCGTCGACGCGCTCGCCGCTCTTGAAGCCGTACTGGATCTCGTAGGCAGACGGCGGCAGACGGTCGCGCAGGAGGTTCTCGAGCAGCAACTCACCGAACCCTCCGCGCGCCTTCGGCGGCCGCAGGATGTGCTCGAGCCTGGAGATCTGCTCGGCCTGCTGGAGCATCTGCGAGGTCGCGCCGTCGAGCTTCGTGAGCCGCTCCACGAGGTCCTTCGCCGCCTCGCCCGACGACTGCTGCGTCGAGAGCAGCCGGCCGTCGAGGCCTTCCAGCCGCCGGTCGACGCGCTCGTCGATCTCCACGAGCCGGCGGTCGAGCCGCTGCTCGATGCCGCCGAGGCGCTCGTCCACGAGCGCCTTACCGCTGCGCGCGACCGTGACGATGAGCGCGGCGAGCGCGGCGGCGGCGATGATCGTTATGAGGAGTGCGGCAATCACGAGGGCCGCCGAGCGTAGCGCGGACGTCGGACAGAGGCCCTTGTCCTTCGCCCGCTTCGCTTTCCGCTCGGGTGGTGCGTCCTTCGGACCGCACGTGTCGGACGCGACCGCGCCGGTGACCGCCGCCGCGCGCCATACGCTGCGGGCATGGAGGACGTGTTCGGCGTGGGAGGCGCTCTCGAGGAGGCTCTGCCGGGCTACGAGCCGCGCGCGGAGCAAGCCGAGCTCGCCCAGGCGGTCGCGGAATCCCTCGAGGCCGGTGAGCACCTGCTTGCCGAAGCGGGAACCGGCACGGGCAAGAGCCTCGCGTACCTCGTCCCGGCGCTCTCGTCCGGCCGTCGCGTGGTCGTGGCGACGGCGACGAAGGCCCTCCAGGAGCAACTGCTCACGAAGGACGTCCCGATAGCCGCCGCCGTGCTCGGCCGTGAGGTGAAGGTGGCCGTGCTCAAGGGTCGCCAGAACTACCTCTGCCGCAAGGCGCTCCACGGCTTCGAGCTGCTGGGCGGCCAGCTGCTGGAGAGGGAAGCCGACGCAGCCGCGTTCGATCTCCTGCGGCCGTGGTTCGACGAGACCGAGACGGGCGACAGGGCCGAGCTCCCGTTCGAGCCGGCGGACACGCTCTGGGCCGAGCTTGCGGTGGGCGCAGACGGCTGCCTCGGGCGCAAGTGCCCGTTCGCGGCGACGTGCTTCTCGGAGGCCGCGCGTCGCCAGGCCCGCGCCGCGGATCTCGTCATCGTGAACCACGCGCTCTACTTCGCCGACCTAGGCCTGCGCGAGGAGACGGACGCCTCCATCCTCCCCGAGCACGACGCCGTGGTCTTCGACGAGGCACATCGCCTCGAGGACACGGCGGCCTCGTGGCTCGGCGGCGGCGTTTCCGTCTACGGGTTGAGCCGGCTCGAGCGTGACGTCGGGCGGGCCTGTCTCGAGGTCGGCGTTCCTGTGCCGGTGAAGGCGCTCGATCGCGTGCGGCGGGCGGGTGGTGCTCTCGTCCGTTCGGTGGCGCCGCGATCCGGACGCCGCCGCCTACGGGAGCCGCCGCTTGTCAAGGGGCGGACGCTCGCGGACCGGATGACGGAGCTCGCGCAGGCGCTCGCCGGCGTGAACGACGAGCTCGACCTGCTGGCGGCTCGCGCCCGCATGGGAGCGACGAACGCGTTGGCATGTCTCGACACGGACGAGCTCGACCGTGTCGTGTGGGCGGAGCCAGGCGCGCTCGGCTGGGCGCCCGTCGATGTCTCACGGCGTCTTCGCGAGGCGCTGTGGGAGGGGGGGCCGACGGCGATTCTCGTCTCGGCCACGATGACGACGGAAGGCGACTTCGGCTTCGTCCGTGACCGGCTCGGCCTCCGCGGCGCGCGCGAGCTGGCCGTCGGCTCGCCGTTCGACTACGGCAAGCAGGCGCTGCTCCACCTGCCTCGTGACCTGCCCGACCCGCGGTTCGGCGACGCCGTGGGCCGCGTAGCCGACGAGGCGGCCGAGCTCTGCGAGCTCTCCGCGGGCCGCGCGCTCGTCTTGACGAGCTCATATCGGACGCTCGACGCGGTAGCCGAGCGCCTGCGTGGGCAGATCGGCCACGAGCTGCTCGTCCAGGGGGAGGCGCCGCGCGAGCGGCTGCTCGAGCGTTTTCGGGAGGACGTGAGCTCGGTGCTCGTCGCCACCGGCACGTTCTGGCAGGGCGTGGACATCCCCGGAGAGGCCCTGTCTCTGCTCGTGATCGACAAGCTCCCGTTCCAGCCCCCCGACGATCCGCTCGTGGAGGCCCGCTGCGAGCGCATCAAGGCCGAAGGCGGCGACTGGTTCGCGTCGTATGCCCTGCCCTCGGCGGTGCTCCAGCTGCGCCAGGGCTTCGGCCGCCTGATCCGCAGCCGCTCGGACCGGGGCGTCGTCTGCCTGCTCGATCCGCGGATCCGGACACGACCGTACGGGCGTGCATTCCTCGACTCCCTGCCCCCGTGCCGCATCGTCGAGGAGCGTGCGGACGTGCGCGAGTTCCTCGCCGCCGGAGCGCCGGTCGCCAGCTAACCTGCGCCCGGCCATGGCGAAGAAGGTCAGAGCTCCCGCTCCTCCGCGCAAGGTGCAGGCGCCCAAGGTGCGCCAGAAGCAGGACATGCACCGCGGCGGCGGCGGCTTTGCGATGCCGAGCGCGAACGTCCTCATCGGCGTCGGGCTCGCGGCCCTCGTGGCGCTCGTCGTCGTGGCCGTCGTCGTCTTCAGCGGCGGGGGCAGCGGCGGCGGCGATGTGACGGCCGCGGATGCTGCGAAGGTGCGCGCCGCGGTTGAGGCCGCCGGCGGCACACTCGTCTCGCGGCCGGCGGATGCGGAGGGGCAGCAC
>JBKJWA010000305.1:0-8177 GCA_046716705.1 Gaiellaceae bacterium | reverse complement strand
ACGCTCGACGAGACGGCCCGGCTCTACTCCGAGCTCGTCTCCGCAACACGGCGATAGCGCTCGGCAACGTCGTCGGCAAGCGTGCTCCAGCGAAAGAGCTCGTCGAAGCGTTCCTGCCCGCAGACGGCAAGGCGACGCCGGCGCTCGGGGTCTTCGACAAGGCTGACGATCGCCTCCCCCAGGGCGCGGCGATCCCCTGGTGGGACGAGCACCCCGCAGCGCCCCACCTGCTCGGGCAAGCCCCCCTGCGCGTAGGCGACTATGGGCGTGCCCACTGCAAGCGCCTCGAGCCCAACGTACGGGAACCCCTCCTTCCCGTACTTGTCCGTGGCGATGCTGGGAATGGCGAGGACATCGGACCCAGAAATGAGCTCGAGGGCATCCGAGCGGAAGCCCGTGAATCGCACGGCGTGTTCGAGTCCCCGATCGGCCACTGCTGCCTCGAGCGCGGCGCGCTGATCGGGATGAGCCGGGTCATCACCGCCCACGAAGAGAAACCGCGTCCGGGGCGCCCGATCGAGGATGGCCGGCATGGCGGCGACGAGATCGCCGTGTCCCTTGTACGCGTCCAGCCGAGCCACGAGCGCGACAACGGTGTCTGCACCGTCCGGCGCAAACTCCGTAAGCACGGTACGACGAGCGGCGGCAGGATCGACCTCGATCGCGGGCAATTGACAGTTGAGGACCTCGGCATGACGGCGGCTCGCCCCGCCGAGTGACTCGATAACCGAATGGCTCACGCCGACGACGAGCGCCGCCCGCCGGCCGACGAGATTTGTAAGCCAGCCGTCTCTCGAGACGTCGTGCTTGAACCAGATCACGGGTGGACCGGAGCGCACGGTTGCCAACTCGGCCACAAGCGCTGCCTTCAAGCCATTTGCGTGAACGACCGCAGGCCGACTGCGCACGAAGGACTGCCGTAGCCGGCGGGCGGCGCGCGCGAGATCGGCCAAGCCCGGTCCGGTGTCGATCACCTCGACGGGGTGGCCGAGCTCACGGAGGTCATCGACGAAGCCGCCGTGCTTGAGCGCCACGACCTGGTTGACCCATGCCCGTGGCAGATGCGAAAGCAGGAGCGAGAGATACCGCTCCGCGCCGCCGCGCGCCGCATGGGACGAGACGAATGCAACGGGCACCGCAGGCCCAGTCACATGTGAGCTCTGCCTTGAGATCGAGTCCGGCATCTGTTCGTAGAGTGCCTATCCGCCCCGCGAATCGCAGAACGTACTTCGCCGGCTCCCGGCAGTCGCCTACCGTAGCGCGACTATCGTCTGCGCGATGACAACTGGGGAGGCCTTGCCCGCAGATCTCGCCAGAGCGCTCGAGGAACGCGATGCGCACATCGTGCGATCGTGGTCCGAGGCCGACCGGCACTACGCGTTTGCCGACTCGCCCGGTGTTCGGCTGTTTGCGCGCTACACGCGCGATCGCGCCGACGAGGAGACGCTTGCGCACGAGGCAGCAGTCCGGGCGGCAATCGGATCGGATGGGCCACTTCGAAGCCCGCCAATCCTCGCAGCGGGGGACAACTGGTTGCTGGAGCAGGGCATTGTCAAGAGGCCGTTCAGCGGAGCGGCTTGCATCGACAATGCGCTTGCCGCGGCAGCTGAGCTTACCTCGCTCGAGCTGCCCCAGCTGCGGCGCCGGCGGCGGGCGCTGGTGACGGCCCGGCGGCGCCTGCTGACGATCACGTCGCCGCTTCCGTACGCCGATGTTCGCGCAGCACGACGCATCCGCGACCAACCGGAGCTGCCAATCGTCACGACGCATGGCGACTTCCACCAAGCCAACCTGCTCGCGGAGGACAGCGCCCTGTGGGTCATCGACTGGGAGCTCTCCGGCAGCGGGCCTGCGGGAAGTGATCTCCTGCACCTCTGGTGCAGCTTGGACGACGACGAGGATCGCGACCGGTTGTTCCAAGGCACCCGCGAGCTCGTGGGGCGGCGGAACGAACGCGCGCTCCTCGCGCTCCGCTACTCGGTCATGGTGGCCACGATCGCCGCGCTGTTCACCGCGCACCACAGCTTCAATCGCGACCCGCTGCGTGCCGAGGGGCTGCTTGCGCAGTTGCCTCCGTTACGGGCTGAAGCGCGAGCCGCCGTCTGACAGCGGCCTGTCCCGCAATCCAGGCACGACTTCGCGGATCGCGCGTGCGTCCTGCGGGTACACCTTCCGCTCGAACGCGATCAGGGAAGCCGTGTAGACGACACCACCAGCGGCGATGGCGATCGCCAGGTGGTCGCGGAGTAGCACCATCGCTGCGCCGGCCAGAGCGCTTGCGAGCACGGGTCCCCCGAGCATGCGGACCCAGTCGAGCGAGCCGACGACCCGTATCGACAATGCGAGTAGCGCCGTAGCCACCAGCGCCTCCGAGATGGAAGTGCCGGCGGCGGCACCGTAGAGCGAGAAGGCGGGGATGAGCAGGAGATTGAGCACGATGTTCTGGACTGCGACTGCGCCGAACACCGGCGCGAGCACGCGCTGCCGATTCTGCGAGACGAGGAGGTAACCGGAGAGGTAGGCGAACGGATGAAGCGCAATCGCCGGCGCGAGCAACACGAGGGCCAGAGCCGAGTCTTCGAACTCCGCGCCGTACAGCAGGTCGATCGCGGGTGCGGCCAGGACCGCCGCGCCGACCGCAATCGGCAGCGTGAGCGCCGCCAGTAGCTTCAGGCTGCGCTCGAAGACGGGACCGATGGGCGGGTTCGTATCCACCGTTCGGCGCGAGTAGACCGGGAAGACGGCGGCCCCGACACCCCAGCCCAGAAACAGCGTCGTCTCGAACAGGCGGAACGCGGCCGCGTACTCTCCCACCTCCTCGGCCGACGTCATAGCGGCCAGCATCGCGGTGTCGGCGCGATAGAGCACCGTGGAGAACACGGCTGCCGCGCCGATGGGAAAGGCGGCCACCATGAAGCCTCTCCACATGCGCGGCGTGACCGAGAGGCGCGGGCGAACGACTCGCGAGAACAGAAGCCAGAGCGCGATGGCAAGTCCGATGCACGCGGTGCCGAAGTAGATCGCCGCGACGGTGACGACTCCGTAGCCGGACAGGAGCGCGATGATCCCGAGCGTCGCCATGAGCAGGCGCTGAGTGATCAGCGCGGCCGGGACGTAGACGAGCCGTTCGTAGGACTGGAACGCCGCAAAGCATGTGGCCATCAGCTGCTCGGCAACGACCGCCAGGCCCAGCAACGCCGCGACGTTCCGAGTCTGAGGCTCGGCGACGACGGTGAGGATCGCGAGGCCCACAACGAGGGCGGGGGTAGCGAGCGTGAGCTTGAGCGCAAGCGTGTTGGTGAAGTACGCATCGATGCGTGCGTGGTCTCGCGCAACCTCCCGCGTGAGGATCCGGTCCTGGCCGAAGTCGGCGAACGCCGTGATGAGCGTCACGAAGGACAACCCGAACGCGAAGACGCCGAACTCGGCGCTGCCGAGCTCGCGGGCCATGACGATGTACAGCGCGACCGACGCAAACTTCGCCACGACGTCGGCGGAGACGCGGTAGCCCGTGTTGAGGAGGATGAGCCGTGACTCGCTCATCGGCTCAGCCGCAGCTTCTTCGTGAGCTGAGCCCCCAGGAGGCGAAGGTGCATGCGCCCGCGATTCAACTCCGCCCGGCGCACCACCTCTCGCGGCAAGGGATGTCTGGCGTACCGCACCGACTCGCGCTCGGCCGACGCATCACGAACCGCCCTGACCCAGGTCGTGAGCTCGCCTCGAAATGCCGCCTCGACGAAGTCGAAGGCGAGGTATGCCGGGATGCGCCGTGCCGCCAGCGAAGGAGGGAAGCGCAGCCAGAAGTGCCAGATCTGGTTGCGGATCCTGTAGTACAGGTGCGTGCGGACGTGTTTTCCGCCGCGCTCCCGCTGGTGATCGAACATAACCGACGGCGCGTAGCCGACGCCCCAGCCGGCGGCGACGAGACGGGTAGTGAGCTCCATCTCGACGCAGGCGATGAAGAAGGGCTCGAAGTATCCGCCAACCTCGAGAAACGCATCGCGACGAACGAACGAGGCACCCTCAGGGAAGGAGAACGTCGGGAAGCCGCCGGGCGGGGCTGCACCGTCCCGGCCGGCCCGCAGAAACCAGTCGAACGTCCCGAACTCGTCCGACATGGTCACATCTCCGTCAGCGTCGATGTCCCGGACAAGGCCTCCGAGAACAGCGAGCTTCGGATCGGCGGCGAAGGCGTCGAGCGCGCCCTCTATCGCTCCGGGGAGCGGGTATGCGTCGTCATCGAGCATGAGCAGGACTTCGCCGTGCGCCTCGCGAGCAGCTAGGTTGCGCCCGGCGACGCCGAGGTTCTTTCCCGGCTCGAGGAGACGAATGCCCTCGTACGGGGCGAGGGTCTCTCCCAGCCCGGCGTCGGAGCCGTTGTCCACGACCAGAACCTCGTCGATCGGGAGGGATGCGAGGCGCTCGAGCAGACGCGGAAGCAAATGCTCGCGATGGAAGTGGAGAATGACCGCCGAGACCACGACAGGTCAGTCTACGAGCGGGTCCGGGCGCCGCGTGTGCCACGATCTGTTGCAATGGCAACGCGGCTCCCGCCACTTGCGCTGGCCTATCACGGGGTCGCAGCGGTCCCCATCGCCGACGACCCACACGGCCTGTTCGTGAGGCCCGAGGATCTGCGCCGGCAGGTGTCGCGGCTCCGCTCCTGGGGCTACCGTCTCGTCGCGTTCGGAGAGCTCGCGCGCCGGGCGGCCCTCGGCGAAGCCTACGGGTGCGTGGCGCTGACCTTCGACGACGGCTTTGCCGACAACCTCGAGAACCTCGTGCCGCTCCTGTACGAGCTGGAGGCGACGGCAACAGTGTTCGTCGTCTCTGGCTGGCTGGGTGGAGAGCATCCGCTCGCGCCGGGAGCGCGAATTCTCTCGGCGGACGGCGTCAGGCGAGTACACGCAGCGGGCGTCGAGATCGGCGCTCACACGGTGACGCATCCCGACCTGACGACACTGGCCCGCGCAGCGGCCGTCAACGAGCTTCGCGAAAGCATGCTCCAGCTCGAGGAGATCGTCGGCGCAAGCGTGACCGTCGCCGCGTACCCGTACGGGCGAGCAAGCGGTGAAACGATCGCGGCCTGCGCCGACGCCGGCTTCGAGGCGGCATGTCGCACGTCCGGCAACGGTTCCTGGGCCGAGCCGCTGAATCTCCCGCGACAGGACATGGACAACGGCTGCACGCTGGTCGGGCTCCGCCTCAAGCGTGACGGCCGGTACGAGCCGCTCATGAGGTACTTACCGGCTCGCGCAACGCGACGCCTCGTCAGGCACGCACGGCGGGTCACGCGATGAGGCGGGGCGTTGCCCTCGCCTACCACGGCATCGGGAGAGCCGGAGACGGCGAGGACCCGTTGAAGCTCGTCGTTTCGGTCGAGCACCTGGAGTCCCAGGTTCGACTGCTGCAACGCCACGGCTATCGGTTTCTCACCGCCAGCGAGGTCGTCGCTGAAGGCGGCTTACGGCCGCGGGCCGCTGCGCTGACCTTCGACGATGGGTTCCGCTCGTGGCTCACGATCGGGGTCCCGCTGCTGGGCGAGCTCGGTGTCGGCGCGACGTTCTACGTCACCACCGGCTCGCTCGGAGGACAGCACGGCAGCGTGGGCGGAGACGCAGGCGCCCTGCTCGACGCGGAGGAGGTGCGCGCCCTCGTCGAGGCAGGCATGGAGGTCGGCGCGCACAGCGTCAGCCATGCCGACCTGAGGACCGTCGACGACGAAGAGCTCTCCTTGGAGCTCGGCGGATCGCTGTCCGCTGTCGAGAGCCTCACGGGACTCCCTTGCCGGACGATGGCGTATCCGTACGGTCTCTACGACGACAGAGTCAAGGCGGCCGCGGCAGCGGCGGGCTACAGGTTGGCCTGGGGATGGCTACCGGGTCCCTGGGACCCTTTCGCGGCGCCGCGGCTGCCGGCACCTCCGCGGCACGGCGCGAGACGACTCAGGCTCAAGCTCTTGGGAATCCGGCGGCCAGGCCGATAAGCGACAAGGAATGTCGGCCCCACTGAATGTCGAGGTTGCGGTTCCCGAGGGGGAGCCGGACGGCGCGCTCCTCGCTGCGCTGGCGGCATCTCCCGGCCGCGTCGGCTACCGCATCGCGAGCGGGGGCAGCGTGGGCTCGCTGCAACGACGATGGAGGGCCAGCGCGCCCGACGTCGTTCTCGTCGTCGGGCGCCACACCACGGCCCTGATTGCCGCATGGCTGGCTGGAGCCCGCGTCGCGTGGTTGCCGCTGAGCGGCGAGCGCTTGCCCCCCGTGCTCTCGCGGATCCCGCACGGAACCCTCAAGGGCGCAGTCGAGCTGGAGGCGAGGCTCGCCGAGGTCGCGGCACGGCCTGGAGCAGGAGTCACCCCCGAGCGCTCGGTGACGGTCGTGACGACGGTGTTGAACGAAGGTGCGACTGTTGACGACCTCCTGCAGGCTCTCATACCGCAGCTCGGGCCCGACGACGAGCTGGTCGTCGTCGACGGCGGATCTGCCGACGACACGGCGGATCGCGTGCGGCGCACGGCGGCCCAGGACGACCGCATCCGGCTCATTGTGCTCGCCGGCGCCAGCATCTCTGCGGGCCGGAACGCAGGTGTCGCTGCTGCGCGCCACTCCGTCGTCTGCTGCACGGATGCCGGATGCTCACCCTCCCCGACATGGCTCCACGCGATGAAGGCTGCGTACTCCGAGATGCAGCCGCCGGCACTCGTTACCGGCGTGTACGAGGTCGTTGCCGAGACCCCTATCGAGCGAGCACTCGCGGCCAGCGGCTACCCCAGGGTCGAGGAAGCCCGGCGACCGGGGCCTCTGGTGCGCCTCTACGGCGCACTGTTCGGACGAACCTTCGACGCACGACTGCCCACGGGCCGCTCGCTGGCGTTCCAGAGCGACGCATGGGAAACGGCCGGCGGCTTTCGCGAGGATCTCGCGACCGGTGAGGATGTGACGTTCGGGCGCGCGATCGCTGCAGCCGGTGGACGCTGCGTACTCAACGTCGATGCGTCCGTCGCCTGGCACCAACGGCCGTCGCTTGCACAGACTGCAGGCATGTACTTCCGCTACGGGCTAGGGGGCGCGGCCTCGGGCGACCGGCTCGTTGTAGGCCGCGACCTCGCGCGAGCGGCAGCCATCGTCACGGTCCCCGCCTTGCTCGCTTCAGGGCGGCCGGCCGTTCGCCGGCTCGCCCTTGCAGGCCTTGCCGCGTATCTGTCGCTACCACTGGCACGGGCGCTGCGCGATCCCGCGCCTGCCCTGGTGGTCCCGCTAACTCTTGGCGGTGTTGCCGTAAAGGACGCCGCGAAGGCGGCGGGCTGTCTCGTGGGCCTGCTACGTCGGCGCTCGGCGGCGAACGAGCTCCGCGACTCGCCGTAAGCCCGCGCTCCGCCGTAGCCGGCGCCTCACCCGCCCTGGCAGCGACGCCGTCGCACCCCGGAGCGTTGGAGCCGACGCGTAGACGGTGAAGCGTTCCGCGGAGATGCCACCGAGCTCCGTCTTGTAGCGATATTCGCCCGGCCCAAGATCGAAGCGCGCTGACCCGTGCGCGATCGCCCTCTCGATTGCGTCGAGCTCGAGGACGATGCCCGGGCCGAGGTGAGCCGCTGCCGTGCTCATACCGGCGTTGTAGAAGTACGTCGTATCGCCGAAGTGAAGATGGGCTGCGACGCCAACCAGGTCATCGCCGGCTTCGGCACACGTAACGACGAGCCGAGTCGAATCCTTGGCGGCGTAGATCTCGAACAAGTGCGCCAGCAACTCGTTCATCTGGACATGCACTTGGCCCCTTGCACGGGCACGCTCGTTGTGCAGCCGAAGCAGATCCAGGAGCGAGGCCCGCGGATCTTCGCTCTCGACGACGCGCCCCCCCGACTGCTCGAACACGCGGAGTCGCTGCGAATGGCGCCTTCGGGTCGTACCCGGGAGCGTTGCGAGATAGGCGTCGAACGCGTCCGGCAACTCGACGGAAGGCACCGGAACCTCGATGAGCTCGGCCCCAGGTAGAGCACCTGCGGAGCCACTGACACCCTCGGAGCTCACCGTTGTCCACCGGTCGGTGTGATCTCGAAGCCAGCCGGCAAATGCTTCCCAGGCGGACTGCTCGTCCGCAGCGGCCAGCAGTCCGCGGTGGGGCGTGACCGGTTCACCGGCGAACCGCCAACTCCCGCCGTCGGCCTCGATCATGCCGAG
>JBKJWA010000304.1:0-11123 GCA_046716705.1 Gaiellaceae bacterium | reverse complement strand
ACCCGCGTGAGGCGGCAGACGGCGCCGACGTCCTCTACACCGACGTCTGGACAAGCATGGGCCAGGACGAGGAGCGTGCGAAGCGGCTCGAGGACTTCCGTGGCTTCACGATCGACGAGCGCCTCGTCGCGCATGCCTGCCCGGCGGCGATCGTGCTCCACTGCCTCCCGGCGCACTACGGGGAGGAGATCGCAGAAGGCGTCCTCTACGGCGCGCAGTCGGCGGTCTGGGACGAGGCCGAGAACCGCCTGCACGCCCAGAAGGCGCTCATGGCGCTCGTCATCGAGCCATGAGCGCGTTCGAGGACACCGTCAGCCGCGCACTCGACTCGCTCCCGGCCGAGATCGCCGGCTGGCTGAAGAACGTCGCCGTCGTCGTCGAGGACGAGAACCCGGAGGACCCCGACATCTTCGGCCTCTTCTCGGAAGAGCCCTACCTGCCGGCGCAGGTCACGATCTACCGGCTACCGCTCGAGGAGTCGTTCCCCGATCCGGTCGCGCTCGAGGAGGAGATCCGCATCACGGTCCTCCACGAGATCGGCCACTACTTCGGGATGGACGAGCGCCAGATAGCCGAGCTGGGTTACGACTGATCGTCGTCGGCGGAGCCGGCGGCGACGCCGGCGACGACGGTTTCCTGCGAGCGCTCGTGGAGCCGCTCGCGCCCGCGGCGGATCGCCGTCAGGAACTTCTCGAGGTTCACCTCGAGCGTGGAGAGGATGTTGTCGGCCCAGTCCTCCATCTCGAGCTTCGTCTCGCGCGCCTGGCGGCGCGACTCGTCGATGATGTCCTGCGCCTGGCGCTCGGCGAGCTTCACGATCTCCGTCTGCGACGCCTCGCGCACGGCCTGCTCGCGCGCCTCGCCGAGCATCCGGTCGCACTCGCGCTTGGCCTCGGCGAGCATCTCCTGGCGCTCTTTCACGATCCAGCGCGCCTGCTTGATCTCCTCGGGAATGGTCGCCCGCATCTGGTCGAGAATGTCGTAGATCTCTTCGCGGTCGATGCGCACCTGGTCGGTCAGCGGCACCGTGCGGGCGTTGTGCACCACGTCGTCGAGCTTGTCGATGAGTACGAGAACGTCCATGGCGGCCCAGTTTACTCGGACGGGCTGACCGGCGCGCCGGGTCGCCCCTCGGGGAAGAGGTCGCGAAACCGCTGTGCGACCGCGGGAGGCACGAGCTCGTCGACCGCTCCCCCGAAGGATGCGATCTCCTTGACGCCGCTCGAGGAGACGAAGCTGTACTGCGGGCTCGCCATGACGTAGAGCGTCTCGATGTCAGGCGCCAGCGTGCGGTTCAGGTGGTTCATCTGGAACTCCCATTCGAAGTCCGAGATCACGCGGAGGCCCTTCACCATGGTCTTCGCGCCGTGCTTGCGGGCGAACTCGACGACGAGCTCGGCGAACACGTCGACCTCGACGTTCGTGACGCCTGTCGCACCGAGTGCCTCCTCGAGGAACGCCACGCGTTCCTCGACGGTGAACATCGTCCCCTTGTGCGCGGGATCGCGGACGACCCCGACGACGACGCGGTCGAAGATCTCGGCCGCGCGGCGGATGACGTCGACGTGGCCGTTCGTGACCGGGTCGTAGCTACCCGGACAGATGGCGACGACGGGGTGGCCGTCGCTCATGGCGCGTCGAACACCGTCAGCTGCGTCGAGCCATGACGCCGTGTCGAGCGCACGGGCAGCGGCAGCTCCGGCTCGTCTCCAGCCGCCGTCTCGAACACGACCACGCCGTCCTCGGCAAGCACGCGGGGGAGGTGTTCGGCGAGTTGCATGCGGAGGGATTCAACCATCTCGTAGGGCGGGTCGACGAAGACGACGTCGTAGCGCTCGTCCGTCCGCGCGACGTACCGAGCTGCATCCGACCGGACGACCCGGCCGTCGAGACCGAGCTGCCCGAGGTTACGCTCGATCGCCTTGACGGCGGCGGGATCGGACTCGACGAACGTCGCGCCGGCGGCGTCCCGGGAGAGGGCCTCGAGTCCAAGCGCGCCCGAGCCGGCGAAGAGGTCCAGTACGCGCGTGCCCTCGACCGAGCCGAGGATGGCGAAGATCGCCTCTCGCACGCGGTCCGAGGTCGGTCTCGTGCCCTTTCCTCTCGGGGCGAAGATCTTCGCGCCCTTCTTGGAACCGGCGACAATCCTCACGCGAGCGCTGCGTCGTCGCCGAACAGGGCGTCGATCCCCTCGTTCAGCGGCCCCTCGTAGTCGGCGAGCGCATCGGCCTCGGCGCGAGCGAGCTCGAGCAGCGGTCGATCGGCCACGAGCCGCGCGTACCGGAAGTCCGTCAGGCCGGACTGGCGCGTCCCGAGCAGCTGGCCCGCCCCGCGCAGCTCGAGATCGACCTCGGCCAGCTGGAAGCCGTCCGCGGTCTCGACGAGCGCCTCCAGGCGCGCTGTCGCCGTCTCGGTGAGCTCCTCTTTCGGCCGCGAGACGAGCAGGCAGTACGACTGCTCCGCCCCCCGCCCCACTCGACCCCGGAGCTGGTGCAACTGCGCCAGCCCAAAGCGGTCGGCCTCCTGCACGATCATGATCGTCGCGTTTGGCACGTCGACGCCGACCTCGATCACGGTCGTGGCGACGAGCACGTCGATCACTCCCGCCTTGAATCGCGCCATGAGGTCGCGCCGGTCCGCCGGTCGTAGCTGGCCGTGCATGCAGCCGACTCGCAGGCCGCGCAGCTCGGCGCGCTGCAGCCGCTCCGCCTCCTGCTCGGCCGCCCTCGCCTCGATCGCGACCGACTCCGACACGAGCGGGCAGACGACATACGCCTGCCTTCCAGCCTCGAGATGGCGGCGGAGGCGCCGGTACGCCTCCGAGCTGCGCTCGGCCGTCACCCAGCTCGTGACGATCGGCCTGCGGCCCGCGGGCAGCTCGGCGATCTCGGACACGGCGAGATCTCCGTAAACCGTCAGCGCGAGCGTCCTCGGGATCGGCGTGGCCGTCATGTGAAGGGTGTGCGGCCGCGTGCCGGCAGAGAGGGCCTTGCGCTGCTCGACGCCGAAGCGATGCTGCTCGTCTACCACTGCAACCGCCAGCTCACCGAGTTCGACCCCCGCCTGAATGAGTGCGTGCGTGCCGACAACGACGGCTGCGCCGGCCGCCTGTTCGCGCTCACGCTTGCCGGCGGAGCTCGTCAGCAGGCCGCAAGTCACGCCGAGTTGCGTGCAGAACGACTCGAGCGTGAGGAAGTGCTGCTCGGCGAGCGTCTCGGTAGGCGCCATGAGTGCTCCGCGGTGGCCCGCCTCGACGGCGCGGAGCAGCGCGTAGAGCGCGACGATTGTCTTGCCCGAGCCGACATCGCCCTGAAGCAGCCGGTCCATGGGCACCGCGCGCCCGAGGTCGGCGTCGAGCTCCGAGATGACCCGCTCCTGGCCGGCGGTCAAGCGAAACGGCAATGCCCCACGCAGAGCCAGGACGAGCTCACCCGGCGCGGGCAGAGCCCGGGCGACGTCGTCCTCACGCTCGCGCCGCCGGCGGGCGAGGCCGACCTGGAGCACGAGCAGCTCCTCGAGCGCGAGGCGGCGCCGCGCGGCCGCTGCCTCGTCGCGCGAGCGGGGCCGGTGCATCGCGTGCAGCGCATCGCTTTTGGTCGGCAGCTCCAGGCGCGGGCACAACTCGGCAGGCAGGGGATCGGGCACGGCGCGTGCCAGCGGCAGCGCCTGGTCGACGAGCGCACGCAACCGCTGCGGCGTCAGCTCCTCGCCGGCCGGATAGACCGGCGCGTAGTCGGCCGTCGCCAGCGCATCACCGAGGTCGTAGGCGCGCACCTGGAACTCGCCCCGCTGCAAACGGCCGCGCAGCCGGACCGGCGTTCCCGGCACGAGCTTCGTCGCGAGCCATTCCTGGTTGAACCAGATCGCGTTGATGGCGCCGGAGTTGTCCTCGATCCGGGCCTTGACGATCGCGAGGCGTCGCCGGGGCCGCCGCACGGTCACATCTTGGACGACGCCCGCGATCGCGACCTCCTCCTCGGCCAGGAGGTCGGCGATCCGGCGCTCGGGCGCCGCCGACTCGTAGCGCCGCGGCGCGTGGCCGAGCAGGTCGTCGATCGTCTGCAGGCCGAGCTTTCCCAGCCGGCGCGCGGCGGTCGGCCCCACTCCCCGCAGCGCGTCGAGCGGCCGTGTGAGGGCCTCGGGGCGGCACGAGGCGCGCGGTCGCGTCCACTCCGCCGGCCGGTCCGGCACGGCGAAGCCGGTCGGCAGCCGCAACACCGTGCGGAGTCTAGGGATGCGTGCGGCTAACGCTCGCTACGGATCGTCGAACCAGAAGAAGCCGACAGCGCCCGGGCCGGCGTGCGTGCCAACGACGGGGCCGAGCGTTCCGGACGCCTCGATCTGAGCACTCGGGCGGAGGTCTCCCACCATGTCGCGCAACGCCTGCTCGCGATCCGGCGCATCGGCGTGGGCGATCGCCACCCTGAGCGACGGTCGATCCTTCGTGTCCTCCTCGAACGTCTTTCTGAAGTCGGCGAATGCCTTGCGATTCCCGCGAACGCGCTTGACAGGGACGATCTCGCCGTCCGCGATCGTGAGGATCGGCTTGATCGACAGCAGCTCCCCGGCCCACGCCTGTGCGCGGCCGATGCGCCCACCGCGAGCGAGGAACTCGAGCGTGTCCACGGTGAAGACGAGCCCGGCGTCCCGCTTGAACGTCTCGATGAGCTCCTCGATCTCCGCGTCCGTCGTTCCGCGCTCGAGGCGGCGCTGCACGCCGAGCCCGAGCAGCGTGATGCCGAGCGACGCCGTCTCCGTGTCGACGACGCGAATCCGCTGCCCGACCTCATCCGCCCCTCCGAGCTTCGCGCTCTCCCACGTTCCCGAGAACTTCGCCGACAGGTGGAGGGAATAGAGGCGCTCGAAGCCCGCGAGCTCCTCGTACACGGCCGCGAAGTCGCCCGGAGTCGGCTGCGACGTCGTTGGCATCACGCTCGACGTGCGCAGGCGCGCATAGAAGTCGGTCGCCGGGAGCTCGACGTAGTCGCGGAAGCTCTCGTCGCCGAAGAGTACGTAGAGCGGCACGACACGCCAGTTTGAGAAGCGTGCTGCCGCGTCCGGAAAGTCCGCTGTCGAGTCGACGACGATGGCGGTGTTTTCGGCCGTCAGCTCCATAGGTGCACGGGAGCCTAACTTCCCCATTCAGGGCGAGGCTATTCGGCCGCGATGAGCAGGTGGTAGTGCGGCTGCCCGCCGGCCTGGACGTCGACCTCCACCTCGGGATGGCGCATCCCGACCTCGTCCACGAGGTCGCCGATCTCGGGCGCGTCGGCCCCCGTCAGTACCGTCATCGTGTCGTGAGGCGAGGAAAGCAGCACTTCGATCACGGCCTCCGCCACCTCGGCGAAGCTCTCCCCGCCGACGAGCGGCTCGTCTTCGACCAGGCCGAGGTACTGGCCCTCACGGATCTTGAGCCCGTTGAGCTCGACGTCGCGGGACGCGATCGTCACCGCCGCGGTGGCCACGGAGCCGAGAGCCTCACTCATCGCTGCCGCGTTCTGCTCCGCCGTCGCCGCCGGGTCGAAGGCGAGTAGCGCCGACAGGCCCGCCTGGATCGACCTCGTGGGGACGATCGCGGCCTTCTTCTGAGCCAGCGCGATAGCCTGCTCGGCGCTCATGATGACGTTGCCGTTGTTCGGCAGCACGACGACCTCCGATGCCGCGCTCGCCTCGATCGCCTCGAGAATGTCGGCGGTCGACGGGTTCATCGACTGGCCGCCCTCGACGATGCGTGTGACGCCGAGGCTCTCGTACAGTCGCCTGTTGCCGCCGCCCGCGACGACGGCCACGACATCGGAAACTGCGCTGTTCGCAGAGGCAGCCGCCGTCAGACGCTCCTCGCGCTCGGCCGTCTGGACGTGCATGTCGGCGATCTCGACACCTGAGATCACGCCCAGGGCCGTGCCGAGGCTCAACGCAGCCCCCGGGTCGTCCGTGTGCACGTGGATCTTGAGCGCCGACTCGTCGCCCACGACGAGCAGCGAGTCTCCAAGCGCCTCCAGCTCTCGCTCGAGCGAGACGGCGTCGAGCCCTGACCCGTCGACAAGGAATGCGGTGCAGTACCGAAACTCCGAGAGCTCGCGGTGAATCGCCTCCAGACTGAGCTCTGCCGTCGCGGCGGGGAGCGCGACCTCGTCCCCGGTCACAGCCGCGACGATGCCTCGGGCGATCTCGACGAGCCCCGCGCCGCCGGCATCGACGACGCCCGCGTCCCTTAGGACGTCCAGTAGCTCTCGCGTCCGCGCAAGCGCGGCCTCTCCGCGAGCGAGCACGGCGCGCAGCAGCTCGTCCACCTCGGGCTGGGACGACGCAAGGGCCTGGGCCTCCTCCGCCATCTCGCGGATGACGGTCAGGATCGTGCCTTCGACCGGTTGTCGAACGCCCCTGTAGGCGGTGTCGCTCGCCGCCCGCAGCGCCTCGGCGACGACGCTCGCATCGACGGTCTCCGCCTCTCCGAGCACTTCGGCGACGCCGCGGACGATCTGCGAGAGGATGACCCCCGAGTTGCCGCGCGCCCCCATCAACGCCGCGCGCGTGACCGTGTGCGCGAGCGCCGGCCTCGGCGAGTCGGCGGCGTTGGCCAGCGCCTCGACGAGCGCGCGCACCGTGAGCGACATGTTCGTGCCCGTGTCGCCGTCGGGCACGGGGTAGACGTTGAGGTCGTCGATGCGCGCGCGACTCGCGTCGAGCGACGCAGCGGCAGCCTCGACGAGACGCCGGATCTCCGCGAGATCGCTCACGTCGACGTCCGGACGTCCGCGATGAGCACCTCGACCGACTTCGTCGGGATGCCGGTGATGCGCGAGACCTCGTAGCCCACGTGGGAGCGGACGGTGGACGCGACCTCGGCGAGGTTCAGGCCGTGCTCGACGACGACTCGCAACGTGATGGCCAGGCCGTCCGGCGTGCGCACGACCTCGACGCCCCGCTCGGGCTTGTCCCTGGACATCAGGCGGCCCAGCCGCCCGCCCTTCGGCGCGGCGCCGACGACCCCATAGCACGCTGCCGCCGTCAGGCCGGCGAGCTGTGCGATCGCGTCCGTCGTGATCGTGATCTCGCCCTGGACGGCGTCGGCCACGCGAGGAGGTTAGACGAGCGGCGGCGATGCCGCCGCGACGCTAGACCGCTTTCTTGACGCTGCCCGTGCGGAGACAGCGCGTGCAGACGTATGCCCGCTGCGGCGTGCCGTCGATGAGCACGCGGACGCGCTGGAGATTCGGGTCGAAACGGCGCTTCGTGGCCACCATCGAGTGGCTCCGGCTGTGGCCGAACGACGGCTTCTTTCCGCAGATTGCACAGATCTTGGCCATGAGCGACCGCGCAGTCTACCTAGGTGGCTGCGGCACGCGTCCGCACGTGCGAGAAGAGATCGGCCATCTCGAGCGCCGTGCGGGCGGCCTCCGCCCCGCGGTCGAGGCGCGCTTCCGCCTGCTCGCGCGTCTCGGCGGTGATGACGCCGAACGCAACGGGAATCCCCGTCTCGATCGCCGCCAGCTGGAGACCGCTCGCCGCCTCGCCGGCGATGAGGTCGAAGTGCGGCGTCTCCCCGCGGATGATGCAGCCGAGCGCGAGGACGCACGAGAAGCGGCGCGTCTTCGCGAGTGCGAGCGCCGTCAGCGGCAGCTCGAACGCGCCGGGAACCGGCACGACCGTGATCGCGTCGTCGGCGACATTGCACTCGCGGAGGGCGGCGAGGGCACTCTCGAGCAGGCCCGTCGTGACGTCGCCGTTGAAGCGGCCGACCACGACGGCGACGTTGCGCCGGAAGCCGTGCGGCCCGCCTTCGAGAACGTCGACGCCGGGCGGGATCGCCAGCACACCTGGAGCGTGCTCGGCCGTAGCAGGGGCAGGCGCAAGCTCCTCCTCCTCCTCCTCCTGGTCTTCCTCGACCACCATCACCTCGTCCTCGGCCACCTCCTCGAGCGCGACGACCTCCTCCACCTCGGCCTCCGCCTGCGGTACGAGCTCCTCCGAGAGCTGGGGCTCGATGTCCGGCTCCGGCTCGAGGTCCGGCTCGGGGAAGAGCCCCGGCTCCAGGTCGGGTTCCGGCTCCGGCTCCAGCTCCGGCTCGGGTTGCGGGTCGGGCTCGGCGACCGATGCCACGGTCTCCGGTCGCTGCCCCTCCTCGGCGACCGCAGCCTCCGGCCTCGGCGGCGCGTCGCGGAACGGCCAGTCGCCCGTATCCTCGAACGGGTCGTAACGCCCGGTGTCGTCGGGGGCGTTCCGCCCTGTGTCGCCGCCGGTGGTCATCGCTTGAACTTCAGATCCTGGTGGTGGAGCACGTGCCCTAGCTTGTCACGCTTCGCGGCAAGATAGCGGCGGTTCTCGGCGTTCGGCGGCACCTCGATGGGCACCTGTCTCGTCACGGTGAGCCCGTAGGCCTCGATCCCCTCCATCTTCCGCGGGTTGTTCGTCAACAGCTGGATCGACGTCAGCCCGAGGTCGGAGAGGATCTGGTTCCCGATGCCGTACTCCCGTGGGTCGGCAGGGAAGCCGAGCTCGGCGTTCGCCTCGACCGTGTCGAACCCCTGCTCCTGGAGCTCGTAGGCGAGCAGCTTGTTGAGGAGGCCGATGCCTCGCCCCTCCTGCCCAATGTACAGCAGCACGCCACAGTCGGCGGCGCCGATCTGGGTGAGGGCAAGCTCGAGCTGCTCGCCGCAGTCGCACCGCAGCGAGTGGAAGACGTCACCGGTGAGGCACTCCGAGTGCACGCGGACGAGAACGTCCTCGCTCCCCGAAACCTCGCCCTTGACAAGGGCGACGTGGTGCTTGCCGGTGAGGGTCTCGCGGAACGCGACGGCCGTGAACTCGCCGTACTCCGTGGGCAGCCGTACCGAGCTCACCCGCTCGACGAGCTTCTCGGTGCGGCGGCGGTACTCGATGAGGTCGGCGACCGTGACGAGCTTCAGGCCGTGCCGCTCGCAATAGTCGATGAGATCGGGGACGCGAGCCATCGTTCCGTCGTCGTTCATGATCTCGCAGACCACGCCGCCCGGCTGGAGGCCGGCGAGCCGCGCGAGGTCGACAGACGCCTCGGTCTGGCCGGCGCGCTGGAGGACGCCGCCCGCCCGTGCGCGGAGCGGCTGGACGTGACCGCCCTCGATGAAGTCGTGCGGCCCGGCCGCCGGGTCCAGTGCCCGGAGGATCGTGTGCGAGCGATCCGCGGCAGACACGCCGGTCGTGATGCCCTCCCTCGCGTCGATCGGATTCGTGTAGGCCGTCCCGTGCCGTGACTCGCGGCTGGACGCGAGCAGGTGCAGGCCGAGCTGGTCGCAGCGGTCCTCCGTGAGGCACAGGCAGATGAGGCCCCGGCCGTGCGTGGCCATGAAGTTCACGGCCTCCGGCGTCGCGTGCTCGGCGGCGATCGTCAGGTCGCCTTCGTTCTCGCGGTCGGGGGCGTCGCAGACGACCACGAACTTCCCGTTCCGAATGTCCTCGATCGCCTCCTCGATGGTGGCGAACGGCGCCGTGCGCGTTGTCTCAGCCAGGGCCGGCATCCCGGGAAGGGTAGCCCGGCGCGGCGAGCAGCCGTTCGACGTACTTCCCGATCACGTCCGCCTCGAGATTCACCTCGTCGCCCGGCGCGAGGTCGCCGAGCGTCGTCGTGGCGAGGGTATGGGGAACGAGAGCGACGGCGAACGCGTCGGCGGACAGCTCTGCGATCGTGAGCGCCACCCCAGAGACGGCGATCGACCCTTTCACGACACACGTGCGCAGCACCTCGGACGGTGCCTCGATCCACATGCGCCGCCCGTCGCCCTCTAGCTCGCTCGAGCGGACCCGACCCACGGCGTCCACGTGCCCCTGGACGATGTGGCCGCCGAGCTCGTCACCGAGGCGCAGCGCGGGCTCGACGTTCACGAGCGTGCCCGCCTCGGCCGCGGCCAGCGCGGAGCGCGCAAGCGTCTCCGGCACGACATCGAAGACGAGGGTCGCATCGTCTCCGGCGACAACGGTGAGGCACACGCCGTCCACCGCGATCGAGTCGCCGACAGCCGCCGGCACCGAGGTCTCGAGCACGAGCCGGCCGCCGTCGAACGAGGAGACCCGACCACGCTCTCGCACGATGCCCGTGAACATGCTCGAAAGGCTAGATCAGCGCGCTGCTGCTAGCCGAGCGCCACGGCGTCGAGCGTCTCCCGCACGACCCGCTCGAGGTGCCCTCTGCCGTTCGGCGGCATCGACACAAGCTCGGCGAGCAACTCCTGCATCGCCTCGGCAGCCTCCCCGTCCAGCCCACTGATGTCGACCTCCTCGAGCCGTGTGCGCAACTCGTCGGCACTCGCCCCGAAGGCGAGCCACTCCGAGAGTCGGGTGACGACTGCGTCGCTAGGGCTCGTGGACATAGGCACTGAGAAGCACATCATCTCCGACCTGCTGGACGTCGGCCCTCGACAGCCCGATTGGCTGAGTGAGTCCAGCAACGACGAACGGGCCCGTGCCGGCGAGGCGCGGTGCGATGAAGACGAGCAGCTTGTCGACGAGTCCCTGCTCGAGGAAGGCGGTGGCGAGCGTCGGCCCGCCCTCGAGGAGCAGCGACTGGACGCCTTCCGCTGCCATCGCCGCCAGCTCGACCTCGAGCGGGCCGGAGCGCAGCTCGAGGGGCGAGCCCTCCGGGAGCGGGCCGGCGCCGAACGCCAGGCGCCGCGGCTGCCGCTCTGCTCCCACATCGCGGGCATCGAGGCGGGGATCGTCGGCGCGCACGGTGCCCATCCCGACGGCGACGGCGTCGGCGCGCGCCCGCAGCTCGTGAACGAACCGGCGGCTCTCCTCGCCCGACACCCAGCGCGACCCCGGCACCGTCACCCGGCCGTCGAGCGTCATCGCGACCTTGTACACCACGAACGGCCGCTGGTTTTTCACCCACGTACGCCACGCCTCGTTCTGTGCCCGGCACTCGAAGGCGTCGACGAGCTCGACCTCGACACCGGCCGCGCGCAGCTGCTCGAGGCCGCCACCGGAGTCGGCCCCCGGGTCGAGGCTGCCGGCGACGACCCTCCGCACGCCGGCTGCTTGCACCGCATCGACGCACGGCGGCGTGCGCCCGTGGTGGGCGCCGGGGGCCAAACTGAAGAAGAGCCGGGCCCCCCCGGCCCCGTCGCCCGCAGCGTAGAGCGCCCCCA
>JBKJWA010000303.1:0-8514 GCA_046716705.1 Gaiellaceae bacterium | reverse complement strand
CGCGAACTCCTCGGGCGTGAACAGGAAGGCGTTCGCCCGCTCGCGCGCGGCACGCCCCATCCGGTCGGCCTCCTCCCGGTTGCCGAGCACCCGCACGACGGCGTCCGCGATGCCGTTCACGTCGTCGGGATCGACGAGGACGCCGCTGACGCCGTCCTCCACGACGTCCGGGACGCCGCCGACGCGACCCCCCACGACGGCACGGCCGCGGCAGAAAGCCTCCAGCACGATGCGCGGCGTACCCTCGGCGCGTGAGGGCAAGAGCAGCAGCCAGGCGTCGTCGAGCGCGCGGGCGATCTCCTCTCCAGGCACGGCCCGCGTCCACGACACGCGGTCGGGGAACTCGGCAACGAGGCCCACCGCCACGTCGCGGCGGTGGCCGTCGCCGATGAGGCGCAGCGTTGCCTCGGGTAAGCGCGCTGCGACGATCCGCCAGGCGGCGGCGAGGCTCTCGACGTTCTTGTACGGCTCGAGCACGCCCACGAAGAGCGCGTGCGGCTCCGCGGGGAGCTCGGCCGGCGGCGTCTCGACAAACGGCTCGATGTCGGTGAACGCGATGAACGCGGCGGCCGGTTCCACGCCGGCCTCGCGCGCGAGCTCCGTCGTGTACTCGGAGAGCGTCCGCACCGCGTCCGCCCGCCGCAGTGCCCAGGGAGCGATCCGATCGGTGACGGGGGCGAGTGCGCGGCGGAGCGGAGAGCCGTAGAGCCGCGGGAACGTGCGCCAGTCACCGTGCAGCTCAACGATGAGCGCGGTCTGCGAGCGCGCGAGGCCACGGCCGGCGAGCACCGCGAGCGCCTCGAACGGGCTCTGGGCCATGACGGCGTCGGGGCGAAAGCGGCGCAGCTCGCGCCTGACGCGAAAGGGCAACGTGGCGTAGAACGCGGCACCGTCCAGCGCGGGCAGCCGCCGCCACAGGCTGAAGGTGTCGTCGCCGCGCGAGCCGTCCGCCGACGATGCGACCACGCGGATGTCGAGGGCGGCGCGGAGCGCCGAGAACTTCCGCGCCAGGCCGTCGGACAGCGGCAGCCGGTAGCGCGTCCTGCCTACCAGCAAGAGCTTTCTCACGCCGCCTCCACGAGCACGGCCTCGATGCGCGCGAGCGTCTTCTCCCGGCTGTAGCCGGCCACCGATGGCGCGGCGGCGGCGGTGAGGCGCTCGCGCAGGCCGGGCTCGGCGTAGAAGCGCTGGATGGCCGATGAAAGGGCACCGGCGTCCCCCGGCGGCACGAGCAGCCCGTTCTCGCCGTCCTTCACGACCTCTGGCACGCCGCCCACCGCTGTCGCGATCACGGGCGTGCCGACGGCCAGCGACTCGACAACCGTGTGCGGGAAGTTCTCCCAGCTCGAGGGGAGTAGCGCGGCGTCGGCGGCGCCCAGCAGCTCGAACACGGTCTGCCGCGGCTGTGGGCCGAGGAAGCGCGCGCGACCGTCGAGGCCAAGCTCGCGGGCGAAGGTCGTGATCCGCTCGCGCTCGGGGCCGTCGCCGGCGACGACGAGCGAGACGCCCTCGACGCGCCGCAGCGCCTCGAGGCCAACGTCGAGCGACTTCTGAGGCGCGATCCGCCCGGCGAAGACGAGCGTCGGGCCGTCGAACCCGTGGCGGCAGCGCAACTCGTCACGGGACGCGAGCGGCGGCGCGCTGACCGAGTTCGGCACGACGTCGATGCGGGCGGCGTCGATCCCCCAACCCGCCGCGAGCGAGCGCAGCGCCTCGCTCGGGCAGACGATCCGCGCGGCGTGGCCGAGCGCAAAGTCGCGCACTGCGCGCAGGATCGACAGGCGCGCGCCGTGGTGCACCTGGAACTCCTCCAGGCCACCGACGTGCAGTCGGTAGCGCAACGCGCGCTCGTACGCAGGGTCGGACGTGAGCTTGAGAACGAGCGGCGAGCGCGCGAGCGCGGTCGCGATCGCCGTGCGCCCCACCATGCCCGTGCAGTAGACGACGTCGGCGCGCCGCGCGTGCTTCGCAATCGCCGCAACGGCGACGGCGTGGCGCGCACCGACCGGCAGGCGGCGCGCCACCCAGTGCACGTCATAGGGCTCGCGCGCCGGCTCGCCGTCCGCGGTCGTCACCACTTCGACGGAGTGACCGTGCGCGTGGAGGAACTGCGCGATCTCAGGCGCATGGCTCGCGGGACCACCGACGTCCGGCGGCCAGATCCCCGTCACGATCAGGACCCTCACGCCGCCGCGCTCCGGATCCGAGCAAGCAGCACAACCCAGATCGCGCAGAAGACCACCGTGGACGCGAGGACCGCACCCGCGGCCCCCTCGGCTCCCCACTCTCGGCCGAGGACGACGACCAGCGGGATCATCACCACCGACTCGACGCCGTGGGCGAGGACGCGCAGGCCAGGGCGGCCGATCGAGACCGGCAGCGACTTCGACCAGCCGAAGATGAAATGGAGCGCGCCTGCGAGCAGCACGAGCCGCGCCGCGTCGCTCGCACCCTCGTAGTCGTCGCCGTAGAGCGTGCCGACGAGCCAGGGCATGAGGATGTAGGCGGGCGGCACGACGATCGCCATCAGCAGCGCGGCCCAGGAGACGTACCGCCGGACGCCGGCCAGCACGACGGCGGTCGCGCCGCGCGCCCAGTCCCGCGTCTGTTCGGTGAGCATGATCAGCCGGGCGGGCGCGCTCAGGGACGAGAGGCCCTGCTGGGGTGCCTGCGCGATGCGGAAGAACCCGACCTGTACCGGCTTCGAGACGATGCCGAGCAAGAGCGGGGCCAGCGCCCCGCGCAGCGAGACGACGCCGGTAGCGAGGCTCGAGTGAAAGACGAAGCGGAGGATGCCGCGGCGATCCTCCTCCAGCCGCACCGGCGTGGCGGTGGGGAAACGGCGGAACGCCGCGATCGCGACCCCTGCGAGCAGCGCCGTCGCCACCGCCTGCGCGACGACGACGCCGATCAACGCCTCGGTGACGCCGAAGTGGGCGCCGATGGCGAGGCCGGTCATCCGGAGGCCCATCGACGACGCGAGCAGCCAGGCACGGATGTCGTAGCGCTCGCGGAGGATGAGGGCTGCGCTCGCCACTCCCTCGGGGCTCTGAAGCAGCGGTAGCAGAGCAGCCACGAGGAACGGGACGGTGAGATCGGTGCCGCCGAAGATCGAGTCCGCGGCCGGCGCGATCGCGGCGAGGACGATCCCCGCCGCGACGCTTCCGATGCCCTTGATGACGAGCGCCTGTCGGAAGAGCCGTCGCAGCCTTCCCCACGACTCGCTCGTCACGTAGTCGAACCCGTACTTCACGAGCGCCTCCTCGGCGGTGAGGTCGAAGAGCACCTGGAAGAACGCCGTTGCGGCGACGACGACCGCGAGCAGCCCGAAGTCGTCCGGCCCGAGCTGCCGCGCGGCGAACAGCGTCCCGAGGAAGCCGAACGCGACAGAGACGTAGATGCCCGCCGCGGTTGCGGAACGTCGCAGGCCGAGGCGTTTGAGCGGCGAGGCCGTCAAACGGGGGCCAGTATAGTGGCCGCCCGTGGCGGTACCCACGCCTTCGAACGGCGGCTCGGGCGCCGGGACGGCCTCGCTGACGCGCTTCGACGCCATCCCGGCGTCGGTGGTGCTCGCGGCCGCGATCCCGTTCCTCTTCTTCCACATCGACTTCCAGCCGGGCTTCACCGTGGAGGTCGGCTCGCTGTCGGCCCATGCCGTCCTGTCCGACTTCGCCGTGCTCGCGGTGGCCGTGGCCGCCGTCGTGGCCGGTGTCAGACACGGATTCGCGCCGCTCCGCGCGGGCTGGCCCGTCTGGTTGGCAGGAGGGTTGTTCTGCCTCCTCGTCGGCGCCGCGAGCATCTACCCGCGGCTCTGGGACGACGCGTACGACATGTCCACGCATGCCGTGACGGCCGCGAAGTTCGGCGAGTACGCGTTGCTCGCGCCGGCCGTGCCGTTGCTGTTGCGAACGGCGCGCGACCTCGAGCTCGTGCTCGGGACGCTCGTGGTGTGGGCAGCGGCGGCGGCGCTCGTCGGCGTGCTGCAGATCTTCGGAGTCGACATCTTCGACGCCTGGTCGCCTGGCCGGCGGCAGCCCTCCTTCCTCGGCCACTACGACCTCGCGGCGCTCTGTGGCGCAGCGCTGCTCCTCGCGCTCGTCGTGCTCGCGCTGCGACCGACCATCGCACTGCCGCAGTGGCTGCTGGTCATTGCCGGCGTCGCGGGCGCCGTCGGCGTGACCGTCTCCGGCTCGGCGGCCGCCGGGCTCGGCCTCGCCGCCGCTACGACCGCCGTGCTGCTCGCCGGCGCGTACCTCCGGCGGCTCAACCTCCACCGCGCGCTGGCGTCCATTGGCATCGTCGGCGCGGTCGCGCTCGGCATCCTCGTCATGCGCGGCGGCGACGTCGACCAGTTCGTGCGCTTCCTCGGCATCCGCGAGCACGACCCGTCCGCGCAGGAGAACGTCCAGACGTACGTCCAGCGCACGATGCTCGCGTACATCGGCTGGCAGATCTTCCTCGACCACCCGGTCGCGGGCGCCGGCTGGCAGGCCTCGGGGAAGGAGGAGCAGGTCTACGGCGACTACCTCGACGACGCGCGACGCGAGTTCCCCGACACGCCCGCCGAGGCCTTCCCGTCGCCCGACCGTCCCTACGGGATCCAGAACGCGTATGTCCAGGCGCTCGCCGATCTCGGCGTGATCGGCTTCGGCCTGCTGATCGCGACGTTCGCCGCCGGGCTGTGGCTCGCCGCACGCGCCGTGCTGCGCGGTCCGCCTACAAGGACAGGCGTGCTTGCCGGCGCTTGGCTCTTGCTCGCGATGGGGACATGGACGGCGGTCGGGCTCGTCGCTGGGGTGCCGCTCGACGCTCTTACGTGGATCGCCCTCGGCCTGGCCGCAACCGCAGCGGCAGGAGCGCAGCTTGGCCGCGCCTGAAGCACCCGGCGCCGACCGCCGGAGGCCGAAGAAGAGCCGCGTCACGTATCCCGTGCGCGCTGCTCTTTCCACGTGGCTCCAGGCAGAGGCGAAGCGGGCGCACGCCGACCTTGGCCGCCGCTACCGCGTCCTCGACGTCGGCTGCGGCGTCAAGCCATACGCGCCGTTCTTCGAGCCATATGCCGAGAGCTACGTCGGCGTCGACATCGGAAACCCGGCCGCTGACCTCGAAGGCTCGGCGGAGGCGCTGCCGGTGGAGGACGGCTCGTTCGACCTCGTGCTCTCCACGCAGGTGCTGGAGCACGTCGCGAGCCCGGACCAGGCGGTTCGGGAGTTCCACCGCGTCGCGTCGCCGGGAGGGCGCGTGCTCGCGTCCACGCACGGTGTCCAGGTCTATCACCCGTCGCCGACCGACTACTGGCGCTGGACGCACGCCGGGCTCGAGCTGATGTTCGGGCGAAGCGCCGACTGGGAGTCGGTGACGGTGACGCCTGTGGGCGGAGCGGCCACGTGCCTCTCGGCCACGTCCGCCGTCTACGTCGACCTGCTCTTCCGCAAAGCACACCTCAAGCCGCTCGCGCTCGCGTCGGTGTGGACGCTCAACACCCTAGGCGCTCTCGTCGACCGGGCGGTACCCTCGTTGCGCGAGCCGATCCCCGGCTCCCTGCACCTCAACTTCCACGTGGCGGCCGACAAGCCAAGATGACGTCACTCGTTACAGGCGGCGCGGGCTTCATCGGCTCGAACCTCGTGCGGGCGCTGCTCGACCGCGGCGACGACGTGCGTGTGCTCGACAACTTCTCGACCGGCCGCCGCGAGAACCTCGCCGGGCTCGAAAGCGAGGTCGTGCTGATAGAGGGAGACTTGCGCAGCTACGAGCGGGTCCACGCCGCGGTGCGCGGCTGCGAGCTCGTCTTCCACCAGGGCGCACTCGGCTCCGTGCCGCGCTCGGTGCAGGATCCGCTGACGACGAGCGCCGTCAACGTCGAAGGGACGCTCAACGTCCTGCTCGCGGCACGGGACGAGGGCGTGCGCCGCGTCGTGTTCGCGTCGTCGTCGTCGGTCTACGGAAACGCCGCCGAGCTGCCGCTGCGCGAGTCGATGGCGCCCGACCCCATCTCACCATACGGCGTCGCGAAGCTCGCGGCGGAGCGCTACTGCGTGAGCTTCAGCCGCGTGTACGAGTCGTTCGAGACGGTCGTGCTGCGCTACTTCAACGTTTTCGGGCCACGCCAGGATCCAACGTCGCAGTACGCCGCTGTCGTGCCGCTGTTCATCACGGCTATCGCCTCCGGCGAGCCGGTGACGATCTTCGACGACGGCGAGCAGTCGCGCGACTTCACGTTCGTCGACAACGTCGTCGCCGCGAACCTCCGAGCAGCCGACGCCGACGGCGCGAGCGGGAAGATCTTCAACGTGTCGGCTGGTAAGCCGACTAGCGTGAACGAGTTGGCAGACACGATCGCCCGGCTGCTGGGAAAGCCCCTCGAGAAGTCCTACTTCGAACCGCGGCCCGGCGACCTCCGGAACTCGTGGGCGGATCCGGCAAACGCCCGCGAGCTGCTCGGCTGGGAGCCGCACGTCGGCCTGGAAGACGGGCTGCGCCGGACGATCGAACGACTTGCCTGAGCCGATCAGGGTCCTGAGAGTCATCGCCAGGCTGAACAAAGGCGGGCCGGCGCTGCACGTCGCGTATCTGTCGGCGGGCCTCGAAGAGCGTGGCTACGAAACGACGCTCGTCGCGGGATCGCTGGCACGCGGCGAAGGTTCGATGGCATACGTAGCCGAGCGTCGGGGCGTGGAGGTCGTTACGCTCCCCGATCTCCACCGCGAGATCTCCGTTGTCCATGACCTGCGTGCGGCATATCGCCTCGCGGGACTCATACGTAAGCTCCGTCCGCAGGTCCTCCACACGCACACGGCGAAGGCCGGCGCGATCGGCCGCACGGCGGCGCTGCTCGCACGCGGTGCGCGGCCGCCGATCGTCGTGCACACGTTCCACGGCCACGTCC
The DNA here is from genome assembly GCA_046716705.1 of Gaiellaceae bacterium. GTDB lineage: Bacteria > Actinomycetota > Thermoleophilia > Gaiellales > Gaiellaceae > PALSA-612. The sequence goes on along the minus strand of JBKJWA010000303.1, from coordinate 1,625 downwards.
TCCGCGGCTACTTCGGGCCCGTCAGCTCCGGCTTCTTCCGCATGCTCGAGCGGAGCCTAGCGTCCACGACGACGGCGCTCGTCGCCGTGAGCCCGGAGGTGCGGGACGATCTCGTCGCGCTCGGCGTCGCGCCGCGCGGGAAGTTCACGGTGATCCGCCTCGGCGTCGAGCTCGGGGAGCGAGTCACCGCGGAGCCGGAAACGCGCGCGCGCGCCAGGCGGATGATGGGCATCCCCGACGGGCGCTTCACGGTCGGCTGGATGGGCCGCATGACCGCCGTCAAGCGCATGGACGACATCCTTCTCGCCTTCAGGCGGCTCCTGGAGGGCGGCGTCGACGCCTGCCTGTGCCTCGTCGGCGACGGCCCGGAACGCGAGGAGACGGAGCAGCTCGCACATGACATCGGCGTCGTCGAGCGCTGCTTCTTCCTAGGCTACCAGGACGACGTCGCACCGTTCTACGCGGCGTTCGACGCGCTCGTACTGCCGTCGGCGAACGAGGGCACTCCCGTCAGCGTCATCGAGGCGCTCGCGGGCGGACGACCGGTGGTGGCGACGCGCGTCGGCGGTGTTCCGGACGTCGTTCGCGATGGCGTCGACGGGTTCCTCGTCGAGCCGGGCGACATCGACGCGCTAGCCGAACGCCTCGGGCGCTTGGCCGCCGACCCTGCGCTGGCGGCGCGGATGGGCGAAGCCGGCCGCGGGCGCGTGCTCGAGCGCTATTCGGTCGAACGCCTCGTCGGCGACGTCGACGCGCTCTACAAGAAGCTTCTCGCCGATAAAGGCCTATAGCGGTGTCAGACACCGGTTCTGTCAAGGGCCGCGGTGCAACCAACTTCGTGCCAGTTCATCCAGAGGCCGCTCGGCCACGGTTGTAGGAGACGGTGGCCGAACGCTGCGCCGCGCGGTGTCTGACACCAGCATGGAGCACGCCGCGAGGGCGCCGTGCCACCTGGGGCTAGCCGACGGGCGTGCGTGAGGCGGCAGCGATCAGGCGCCGCAGCCCTTCTTCCAGCGACACTTCCGGCTCCCACCCGAGCACCTGGCGGGCGCGGGTGATGTCCGGCTGGCGCACCTGTGGGTCGTCCACCGGCAGCGCCTCGTAGACGATCAGGCTCTCGGCACCCGTCACCTCGAGCACCTTTTTCGCAAGCTCCAGCAGCGTGAACTCGTCCGGGTTGCCGAGGTTTACCGGCAGGTGCTCCTCGCTCGTCGCGAGCAGGTAGAGCCCGCGGATGAGGTCGTCCACGTAGCAGAAGCTTCGCGTCTGCGACCCGTCGCCGAACACCGTCAGCGGCTCTCCGGCCAGCGCCTGGCGAACGAAAGTCGGGATCGCCCGGCCGTCGTGCGCCCGCATGCGTGGCCCATATGTGTTGAAGATCCGGACGATGGCCGTGTCCACGCCCTGCTGGCCGTGGTACGCCATCGTCAGCGCCTCGCCGTAGCGCTTCGCCTCGTCGTAGACCCCTCGAGGCCCGATCGGGTTGACGTTTCCCCAGTAGCTCTCGGGCTGCGGGTGGACGAGCGGATCGCCGTAGACCTCGCTCGTGGACGCCAGGAGGAACCGCGCGCGCTTGAGCTTCGCGAGGCCGAGCGCGTGGTGCGTACCGTACGAGCCGACCTTCA